>CAMEWZ010000065.1 GCA_945946745.1 uncultured Clostridia bacterium
TAAGCGTCCAGGAGCTGCCCCTTGTGCAGCAGAAGCTGGTGGATACCCTGGAGGAGGGCGCCCCCATCATCCTGGCTGTGGGAAAGGGCGACTTTACCTCCGAGGGCCATTATGTGGTCTTGACCGGAGTGGAAAACGGCCTGTTCCACGTCAACGATCCCAACAGCCGCATCCGCTCCCGGATGCTGTGGAGCTATGACCAGCTGGAAGGACAGATCCGCAATATCTGGGCCATTCGTGCAGGCGATTGAACAGCCAACACCCCCGGAAACAGGAAGCGCGTTCGCTTTCTCTGTTTTCCGGGGGTGTTTTGTTCACAATTTCGACAGAAAAGCCAAAATAGCAGCAAACAGTATTTGACAGGAACGCCATTTCCATGCTCTAATCATTATCTAATGATGGAAAAGTCTGTAAAAGAGGGGGGGATCCTGGATGGCAGGTGAACTGCGGATCAAGTCGGGGACAAAGCTTCGCATGGCGCTGGATGTGCCCATTGGCCAGGAGCCGGAATTCAATCTGGTCTGTACGTTTATCAAATCTCTGGATGCCGCCACTTTTCTGATTTCCATCCCCATGCAGGGCGGTCAGCCTCTGGCGCTGAACGATCAGGAGAAGCTGCTGATCTGCTACGGCCCCCCAGACGGACTCCATGATCGTGGCAGGCTACGCCGACGATGTGGATTCCATCGACGGCGGCCATAACGGCCAGAATTACATGGCCTACACCTACTATGTCCGCAACGCGGGCAAGGAGGATGTGGTTTACCGGGCCAGCATTACCCTGGATTCCTGCTCCAAGGGGGCGGAGGAGGCGGTGCGGGTGGCGGTGTGGCGCAACGGCCAGCGAACGGTGTATGCCATGCCCTCCGCCAACGGCGAGCCGGAAGAGGGCTGTGTGAATTTCGAAAGCGAGCAAACCGTGTGTACCTTCACGGAGGAGCACTTCCTGGTGGGCAATGTGGACAAGTACACCATCGTCATCTGGATGGAGGGCGAGGATCCGGAGTGTGTGGACAAAATTGTCGGCGGCTCCGTGGAATTCAGTATGCACATCGATTCCGATGACGACAACCGGGACAGCCTGCTGGTGAAATTTGTGAAGGACATTGTGGACACCCTCACCAGCAACAAGCCCATCAGCGCCGCGGGCAACGATGCCCCGGATTACTACACCGGCGGCGATGTCAACTGGCACAACCGGCGCAACCAAGGCGAACCGGAGCCATAGCCTTGCCCCGGAACAAAATCGTATTTCAACCGCTCCACAACAGTGGTAGAGAGAATAAGGCCCGCCGTCAGCCTTTGGCGTCGGCTACAAAAAACAAAGGAGGATCCTACAATGAATTCCAAAGCAATCAAACGCCAGCTGCTGGCCGCTGTGGCAATGGCATCGTCGCGGCGATTGCGCTGAGCAGTTCCACCTATGCGTGGTTTGTGAGTAACAATGCTGTGACCGCAACGGGTATTGACGTGACCACCACGTCCTCAGTCCCCAATCTGTACATCACTTCTACCGGCAAAACTACGGACACAATGAACCCGAAAACCTCCAACCCCACGAAATTGTTCCCGGTTTCTACCAACAGCGCAAAGGATAATGAGTTTTACGAAACACTGCACTGGACTTCCGGCATTGGTACGCATGCTGTTGCGGATCAGTATCAGACAGCACTGGAACACGAAACCGGAAAGACTGTATATGCAGACTACACTTTCGTTCTCGGCGTAACCAACGGCACTATGGATGTCTATTTCGATTCTTCCGAAACGGCCACTACTTTGGCTGCGGCTACGAATACGGGTACTGCCGGTCGTTTTGCTATCAAATTTGATAATGGTGACTGGAAGCTGTTCAAAGTAAAAGGCACCGCAACTTCTAAGGGCTACTACACAGATCAAAGCGCTTCCACTGGTGACTACTGGGTCACTGGTGCTGGCGATAGTAGCAAGTGCGAAACTGCAACTTATGCTACTTTTGATACATACGCTGGCTCCATTAACGATAAGGGTGCCGCTGTAGCTGGTACAAACAAGCTTACCCTCCCCTCTGTCTACCGGGATTCCATGCGGATCAAGGGCTTTTCCTTCGGCCAGGGGGAGAAATCCATCTGCATCGTCGGCGCAACCCGGGGCAACGAGGTGCAGCAGGTGTACATCTGCTCCCAGCTGGTGAAAATTTTCACCCATTTGGAGCGCCAGGGCCGTCTGTACCCCGGCAAATCCATTCTGGTCATTCCCACCCTAAACAGCCATTCCATGAACATTGGCAAACGGTTCTGGTCCACCGACAACACGGATATCAACCGGATGTTCCCCGGCTACAATCTGGGGGAGACCACCCAGCGCATCGCCGCCGGAGTGTTTGAGCAGATCAACGACTACCGTTTCGGTATCCATTTCACCAGCTTTTACATGCCCGGCAGCTTCATTCCCCATGTGCGGATGATGAAAACCGGCTTTGAGGACGTGGAAAAGGCCAAGGAGTTCGGCCTGCCCTATGTCTACCGCCGGGATCCCAAGCCCTACGACACCACCACCCTCAATTACAACTGGCAGATCTGGGACACCAAGGCCTTCTCCCTCTACGCCAGCGCCACCGACCGCATCGATATGGACAGCGCCCAGGAGGTGATTCAAGCGGTGCTGCGGTTCCTGGATCAGAACAGCATTCTCCATTACCGGAGCCACGGCGGCTACCTTTCCCAGCTCATCGAGGGGCAGGATCTGGTCAGCGTCAAGACCCACGCTGCCGGTTTCTTCCTGCGCCGGGTGGGGGTGAATGCCCGGGTGCACAAGGGGGATATTCTGGCCCAAATCGCCGATCCCTACACCGGCGAGGTCATTGAGGACATTGTTTCCCCGGTCAGCGGCATCGTATTTTTCCATGCCAGCCAGCCCATTTTGTATTCCCACACACCCCTGTTCCGGATCATCCCTACGGAAAATCCCCTGTAGTTCTGGGGTGGACGTTTGTCCTTTTTGCAGAATCCCGTCGTTTTCTCCCCCGCTTTTTTACACTTTTGCCGAAAATGCGATACGCTCCAGGAAAATGGTTGACTTTTCCAACTCCCCGGTTTATAATCCCCACATAACTGTTACGGCAATGGCGTCGTGTACCTCTGGTATGCGGCGCCATTTTCCAAATACAAAGAAGAGAGGAAAAAGTATGCTAGACACCATTGCGAAGGTAAACGGATTCCTAAACAACATCGTCTGGGGCTGGCCCGCTTTGATTCTGCTGGCCTTTGTGGGTGTGCTGACCACATGCTTGACCAAATTCTTCCAGGTGAGCCACTTTGGCCACTGGATGAAGCAGACCATCGGCGCCATCTTCCGGGACAGCAAGGTAACCAGCCACACCACTGACCGTTCCATCTCCCAGTTCCAGAGCCTGTGTACCGCCCTGGCCGCTACCGTGGGTACCGGCAATATCGTGGGCGTGGCCGGTGCCATTCTGGTGGGCGGCCCCGGCGCCGTGTTCTGGATGTGGCTCATCGCCTTCTTCGGCATGATGACCAACTATTCCGAAAATGTGCTGGGCATCTACTACCGCCGGAAAAATGAGCAAGGCGAATGGTGCGGCGGCGCCATGTACTACCTCCGGGATGGCCTGGGGGCCAAGAAGGGCTGCAAAACCATCGGCAAGGTGCTGGCGGTGCTGTTCTCCGTGTTCTGCTTCCTGGCTTCCTTCGGCATCGGCAACATGACCCAGGTCAACTCCATCTCCGGCAACATGGAGGCGGTGTTCCACGTTCCCACCTGGGTCACCGGTATTGCCATTCTGGTGCTGGCCGGTCTGGTGATCGTGGGCGGCTTGAAGCGCATCGCCTCCGTCACCGAAAAGATCGTGCCCTTCATGGTGATTTTGTACATCGTGGGCAGCCTATTCATTCTGATTACCAACTTCCACATGATTCCCGCCGTATTCGGTGCCATTTTCCAGGGTGCCTTCGCGGTGAAGGCCGCTGGCGGCGGCATCGTGGGCTACGGCATGAAGCTCGCCATTGAGCAGGGCATGAAGCGGGGCGTTTTCTCCAACGAGGCAGGCCTTGGCTCCTCGGTGATGGTTCACTCCAATTCCAATGTCAAGGAGCCTGTGCTCCAGGGCATGTGGGGCATCTTTGAGGTGTTCGCCGACACCATCATCGTCTGCACCTTGACCGCCTTTGCCGTGCTGTCCTCCGGGTTGGTGGATCTGGAGACCGGTGTGGCTGTGCCCGAGTACAACGGCATGGCTCTGACCAAGGCGAACATCGTCAGCACCGTGTTCTCCATGCATTTCGGTAAGCTGGGCGCGGCGTTTGTGGCCATTGCTGTTATGCTCTTCGCTTTCTCTACGGTTCTGGGCTGGAGCCACTACGGCTCCAAGGCCTGTGAGTATCTCTTTGGCACCAAGTCCACCATTGTCTACCGGGTCATCTTCGTAGTCGCCACCTTCGGCGGCGCTGTGATGGGGGACAATCTGGCCTGGGACATTGCCGACACCCTGAACGGCATGATGATGATTCCCAACTTGATCGGCGTCATTGTCCTGTCCCCCGTTGTCTACCGGATCACCAAAAACTATGTGGCCCGGGTCCTCCGCGGTGAAAAAGCCGAACCCATTCTCTCCGCCTTCCCCGACATCCAGGCAGAACACGCCGCCGCGGAAGACTAACTCCTTTGCTACCACCCTTTTTTCATTGTTTCCTTCTTCCTATGCGAGAAAGCCATGCGCGGAAAACCGTGTGTGGTTTTCTTGCGTTTGCCGCCACTTCTTTCCAAATACGAGGTGTTCTCTATGACCGCGAGCAAAACGCTGCCCCCCATCGGCGCCCGGATCGTCAAATCCTCCCTGGGCGCGGCGATCTGCATTTTGATCTATTACATCCGGGAGCTGCTGCCCATCGGCGGCGGCATTCCCTTTTACAGCATTCTGGCGGTGCTGTGGTGCGTCCAGCCCTACACCACCTCCACGCTGCGGATGGCCCAGCAGCGCACCATCGGCACGCTGCTGGGTGCCGCCTACGGACTGGTTTTTCTGCTGTTTTTCGGCCTGTTTGAAAACGTGTCCAAAATGGTGGTATACCTCACCGCCTGCGCCATGCTGGTTCCAATTCTCTATACCACCGTGTTGATCGACAAACGCAATGCCTCCTACTTTTCCTGCGTGGTGTTTCTCACCGTGTCCATCAACCACAGCTTTGACGTCAATCCTTACCTGTTCGTGTTCAACCGGGTGCTGGACACCCTGGTGGGCATCGGCGTTGGGGTGCTGCTGAACAGCGTCCACATGCCGGTGAAATCGAAGGAAAATACCCTGTATGTCAGCGGAATCGACTCCGTGCTGGTCAACAGCAAGGAAACCATGATTCCCTATAATAAGGTCGAGCTGAACCGGCTCATCGCCCTGGGGGCCAAATTCACCGTCTCCACCATCCGCACCCCCGCCTCCATGATCGACCTGCTCAGCGGCATCGACCTAAAGCTGCCGGTCATCGCCATGGACGGCGCGGTGCTTTACGATTTGAAGGAGAACCGGTATCTGGAGGTGTGTGCCCTGGACAGGGACACCGCCGCCCGGGCGGAAGCCTTGATGGAATCGGAGGGTGCCCACGTCTTTGTCAACGCCCTCTATGACAACACCCTGCACATCTATTATGGGGATTTCCGCAACGATGCGGAACGGGATCTGTTTGAAAAGCTTCGCCGCTCCCCCTACCGCAATTACACCGCCAAGCGTTTCCGCCTTAACAAGGAAACGGAGCGGGTCATCTATCTGATGGTGCTGGCCCCGGATGCCGATATCCGGCAGCTGGAGACACGTCTGATGGATGCCCTCGGGGAAGAACTGCGGATCGTCACCACGCCCGCCCTGGAATATCCGGGCTATACTTATCTGAAACTCTACCACCGGGATGCCCGGAAAGCAAACATGCTGAAAATCCTGAAGGAGCGCACCGGGGTGGACAAGGTCATTACCTTCGGCAGCATCCCTGGAGAATATGATGTATTTGTCCATGACGACGGCGGCAACTCCGCAGTCAAAGCCTTTAAGCGGCTGTATGAAGGGCGGCCCGTCAAATCCTAATGCGATAAACTGAGGAGGCACTTCCCTATGTCCTGGCTGAATGTATTTGGTCTTGGCTTTCTAATTGTCATTTTGATCCCCAATATCATTTTCGCCCTCAAATGTCCCCAGGGGTTTGCAAATCCCTGGCACAACCGATGGGTAGAACGCATTGAGCAGATCGGCCGCTTTGGCTGCATGGCGTTTATGGTGATGAACATCCCCGGCACCTGGTTCGGCTGGTGGTCGGACGAGGCCGCCGCGGTGTACCTGATCGCCGATACCCTGCTGGCAGTGGCTTACTGTCTGGTCTGGCTTTTCTGTTTCCGGAAAAACACCCGGTTCCGGGCGCTGGCCCTGTCCATCCTCCCGTCCGTGCTGTTCCTGCTCAGCGGGATCCTCAGCCGCTCGGTGCTGCTGACTTTGTCGGCGCTTCTGTTCGCCCCCAGTCACATTTTGAGTTCTTACAAAAACGCTGCGGAGGAACACTGACTTTCCCTTGGGGCCTTCCAGATGCCAAAAAATTGCCATGGCGTATTTTAATGCCGTGCGAATTGGATAGAATCCCCATAAAGTAGGCTGCGGCAATCCGCATAGTCTACTTTAGGGGGATCCTGTCATCATGCCCTTATTTTCCCAGGCAGCTGCCGCAGGGGGTAAAGCCTGCGTCCAGCGCGGCCTGGTAGGAATCGAATTCCACCCGGTTTTTCTCCGCCGGGAGGCTGGCGCAGCCGGGGCTATGGAAAACCTTGGAATTGCGGTTGCCGATGTAGCTTTCCGGCTGGGCCCGCTCCGCATCTTCCGGCTGGGCGGACTGGTTGGCCCAGGTAAAGGTGACTTCCTGGCCGTCGCTCTCCGCCTGGATGGTTCCCAGCTCATCGGTGCGAAGCAGCACCACCCCGGCCTGGTTCAGCCGGGACAAGGGCTCGGCATGGGGATGGCCATAGGTATTGCCCTTCCCCACGGAGATCACGCCGTACTCCGGGGACACCTCATACAAAAAGCGGTAGCCGGTGGAAGTGTTGGAGCCGTGGTGGCCTACTTTCAGCACCTGGGCGTCCAGCATGCCGGGACGGCCTTCCCAGTAGTCCAGCATGTCATTTTCCGCTTCTATTTCCATATCTCCGGTGAACAGGAAGGCGGTCGCTCCAAAATCCACCCGGGTGATGATGGAGGTGTTGTTGGTCTCGGCATAGGTCTTCACCGGGCCAAGCACCGTCACCTGGGCCTCTCCCAGGGAAATGGCGTCCCCGGGCGCGGGCAGCGTGACCTCCAGCCCCTGCTGATCCGTGTAGTAGAGGAAATCGTCAAACGCCTTGGAGGCGTAGGTTTTGGTGGGGGCATACACCGCCTTGGTGGGGTACACCGCCAGCACCGCAGGCAGACCACCCACATGATCCTCATGGGCATGGGTGCAGATCACCGCCTTCAGCTCCTCCACCCCCTGCTGTTCCAGGTAGGACACCACCAGCTGGCTGTCGTCCCGGTTGCCGCCGTCAATGAGCAGGAATTCCCCGCCGCATTCCAGCAGGGCGCAGTCCGCCTGGCCCACGTCCAGGAAATGGATGGTCAGATTCTCCCCCGCAGTCGGGGCTGGATCATATCCGCAGCCGCTCAGCAGCAGCGCCAGCAGGAGGAGCAGGGAAATCAGTCTATGTTTCATTTGGTTGTCAATCCTTCGTTATTTTTCGCTTTTTTCTGCTGGTTCAGCCAGATGTTCATGACCATGCTGTGGGGCACCAGCTTCACCAGAAATACCTGCATTTTCACAGGCAAACCGGGAACGGAATAGTCCTTTTTGCTGCGGTACAGGTCTTTTAACCCAACCGCCACCACATCTTTGGCCTCGTACAGCCGGTCAAAATAGCGCACCTCCCCGTCGCCGTTGGTCTGGAAGGCGTGGTTAAAAAATTCCGTTTTCACCCAGCCGGGGTTCATAGCCATGACCCGGATACCCTTGTCCTTCAGCTCCCGGTTCATGGCCCGGCTGTAGCTGAGAACGAAGGCCTTAGTGGCGCCGTAGGTGGTGATGTAGGGCACCGGCTGGAAGGCGGACAGGCTGTCCAGCTCCAGGATATGTCCGCCGGGCCCCATGTAGGGAATGACCATCCGGGTCATCACCAGCAGGGCCTTGCAGTTCAGGTCGATCATCCGGCAGTCGTCCTGGATGGATACCTTGTGGTAGGCCCCGAATTTGCCGAAGCCCGCGGCGTTTACCAGCAGGGCCACATTGGGCTGCTCGGCTTCCAGCAGGTTTTCCAGGGTCTCAAAGCTTTTGCTGTCCAGCAAATCCAGGCAGATGGGCCGGACGGGGACTGGTACTTCAGCCTTTAGGGCCTCCAAGGCCTCGGCCCGGCGGGCAATGGCCCAAATCTCGTCCACCTGGACATATTGAGAAAGCTGGAGCGCGAACTCCCGTCCCATACCGGAGCTGGCTCCGGTGACGATGGCAATGTTTTTCATGAGATGCCTCCTATTTCGGTGATACATGCGCGGCAGGCTGGGTGGTATTCGATACACCATTGGGTACCGCTCGATTCGCTGCCTGGTTCATGAAATTGTCCTTTCTCTAACGAAGCACCCCTTGGCTCTCCCTTTGGGAGAGCCAAGGGGTGCGGTGCGAATGAACAAGATTTCCCTTTATCTCCCGATCCAATCCACCGCAAATTGCAGCAGCGCTTCCCGTTCGTTGGGCAGTTCTTCCTCCAATACCTTTTCCAGCAGAGCGTTCAAGCATTGGCCAATGGCCCTGCCGGTTAGGCCCAGGGCCTGTAGGTCATAGCCGTTAACCGCCAGGT
>CAMEWZ010000066.1 GCA_945946745.1 uncultured Clostridia bacterium
AAGTGTGGAGTTTGAAGTGGAAGAGTGTGAAGGAATGTGCGAAATCACTTCACACTCCACACTCCTAACTCCACACTTTCTATGAGGAGATTATGATGAAGCGTTACATCGGAGACAAGGCGTTCTACCGCCGTGTCTTTGGGGTGGCCGTACCCATTATGATCCAAAACGGCATTTCCAACTTTGTCTCCCTGCTGGACAACATCATGGTTGGCCAGGTGGGGACCATTCCCATGAGCGGCGTGTCCATTGTCAATGGACTGCTGTTCGTATTCAACCTGTGTGTGTTCGGCGCCAGCTCCGGGGCGGGAATTTTTACCGCCCAGTTCCATGGCTCCAATGATGACGAGGGCGTGCGCCATACCTTCCGGTTCAAGGTGCTGGTCTGCCTGGCCCTCACCCTGGCGGGCTGCGCCCTGTTTCTGGAGGGCGGCAGCACTCTAATTGGGCTGTACCTCACCGGCGAGGGCGAGGCGGCTACCGCCCAGGGAGCGCTGGACTATGGCCTGCGCTATCTCCATGTGATGCTCTGGGGCCTGCTGCCCTTTGCCCTGACCAACGCCTATTCCAGCACCCTCCGGGAGACCGGGGAGACCGTGGTTCCCATGACCGCCGGTATCACAGCGGTGACGGTGAACCTTTGCCTAAACTATGTGCTGATCTTCGGCCACTTCGGCGCGCCGAAAATGGGCGTGGAAGGCGCGGCTCTGGCCACGGTGATCTCCCGGTATGTGGAGCTGGCCATCGTGTCCGGCTGGACCCATTCCCACCGGGAGCGCAACCCCTTTATCCTGGGAGCCTACCGCAGTCTCTATATCCCCGGAAAACTGCTGAAAAACATCGCCGTCAAAGGAATGCCCCTGCTGGTCAACGAGTTCCTGTGGTCTACCGGCATTGCTTTTATGAACCAATGCTATTCCATCTGCGGCCTGGACGTGGTGCCCGCTATGAACATCTGCAGCACATTGTTCAACCTGGGCAGCGTGGTGTACCTGTCCATGGGCAATGCTGTGGGCATTATCATGGGGCAGATGCTGGGCGCGGGGCATCCGGAACCGGAGGTCCGGGATACCAACCGGAAGCTCATTGCCGTTTCCGTCACCTCCGGGCTTGTGTTCGGCGGATTGATGGCGGCGGTGTCCGGACTATTCCCCCAGATCTACAACACCACCGACGCCGTGCGGCACCTGGCCACCCAGCTGATCTGTATCTGCGCGTTTATGATGCCCTTCGGCTCCTACATCAACGCCACCTATTTCACCCTCCGATCCGGCGGCCAGACCATGGTCACCTTCCTGTTTGACAGCTGCTTTGTCTGGGTATGCTGCGTGCCTCTGGCCTTCTGCCTGAGCCGGTTTGCCCACCTGTCCATTCTGCCCCTGTATGCCATCTGCCAGGGTACCGACCTGATCAAATGCGTCGTCGGCGCCTTCATGCTGAAGCAGGGAAAGTGGATTCAGAATCTGACGCTATAATGCAGGCAGCAGCCGTCCAGAGGGGCGGCTGCTGTATTGCTGTTATGCCGCCGCATCCAGCATGTTTTCGATGAAAATTCCATATCCGGCGGTGGGATCGTTCACCAGCACATGAGCAAATTGAGAATTCCTGCTTTTCAACTATACAACTCTTTAAAAGGGACTTGTAATCAAGCAAGATTTTGATTAAAATAGGAGAAAGCATAACAGTAAAAGGAATTCCAGCAGTACAGGAGGAAAAATGACGCTCAATATTCACAACACCACACCGGCTTCCAAAACACCGAAATGGTTAAAATGTATGCTTTTCGGAACATTTGCGCTTATGTACAGCATATTTGCTTTGGGGGCCTTTGCTGTTATTGCATACGCCGGTCAAATTGCGACCGGTATGCTTCTTGCCATATTGCCGCTTTTGTTTCTCTTGTGGTTTCTTTGGGATCGGAAAAACTTGGCAAATTCCTGTATTGAAATATCGAAAGAAGAAGTTACTATCATTGAGTATCCGCTGGGTCGAAAGACTGTTAATCATATTGCATATGGGCAGATCGATCATGCCAGATTGATTCGGCCGTATTCCTGGGAACTCCGTGGTCCAAGAATCAAAGATTTGGGAATTCCTTATATTGTCTTTTTCGATAAAAGTGGAAAGCAACTGTTCAAAATACTCGCTTATCCCGAGAGCCTTAAATTTCAGCAGTCCGTTACGGAGCTTCAATAATCCGGGAAAGCGTGGGCAAATCGCCCACGCTTTTGCTGTATAAGTCATTTGATTGAAAACCGCAACAATGTGGAAACGCTGTATTATCTTCCAGCATGATTTGCCGTATTTTCCGCTAAGATACCGCGTCCAGCATGTTTTCGATGAAAATTCCATATCCGGCGGTGGGGTCGTTCACCAGTACATGGGTCACCGCGCCGATGAGCTTGCCGTCCTGAATGATTGGCGAACCCGACATACCCTGGACGATACCCCCTGTAGCGGCGAGAAGATTAGGGTCTGTCACTTTGATCAGAAAATTCCGGCCGTCCGGGCGGGTTTGGGGATAGATTTTCAAAATATTCACAGAATACTCCTGAGCTTCCCCTCCGGAGACGGTGCAGCGGATGGCGGCTTCCCCGGTGTGGATTTCCGCATAGTCGGCCACCGGAATGGGCTGTCCCTTCCAGCCCTGGCGGGTGACGCCGAAAACCCCCTGGGGCGTATTGCGCAGCAGCGTGCCGAAGGCGCTGTCGCAGGCGCTGCCCTTCAGCTGTCCCGGCTCGCCGCTTTTGCCTTTTTTCACAGACTGGATGCTGGCTTCATAGGCTTGGCCCTGGGTCATATGCAGAAGGGTGCCTTTG
This sequence comes from uncultured Clostridia bacterium, assembly GCA_945946745.1. Taxonomy (GTDB): domain Bacteria; phylum Bacillota; class Clostridia; order Oscillospirales; family Oscillospiraceae; genus Faecousia. Next base: position 2,820 of record CAMEWZ010000066.1, read on the forward strand.
GAATCGCTGACGCCGTGGCCCAAGGTGCCGAAAACCCCGGTTTCCGGATCGTAAAAGGTGACGGTGCCGATGCCCGCGATGCCCTGTCGCAGGTAGACGCCCAGCCGGGGACCGTCGGCGGTCTGCTGGGGCGTCAGGCACACTCTGCTCAGCTTGCCGCCCCGGCGCACCGTCAGCTCCACCGGGCCGCTGCTTTGATTCAAGGCGGTGCGGACATCCTCGGCACAGTCAATGGCGGTTTCGCCAATGGTGACAAGCTCATCGCCGATTTTCAGTCCGGCGCTGCGGGCGGTGTTCCCCAGGGCGTCATCGTAAGCGACCACGGTCAAGGTATCGCTGCCCAGCTGCAAGCCAATCACCTGTCCCACTGGAATGAGAAGCTCCGCTGCCTGGATATGCAGCGGCAGCGAAGTCAGCAGCGCCGCCGCCAAAGCGATGGCGCGAAAGAATCGTTTCATAGTTCAGCCCTCCTTTTTGTCTGCCTTCTTAATATGACCCGCGCCGGAGAATGTAACCGCTGAAAAAGTCGAAAAAAGAGGAAGGGACTGGCAAAGAAAAAACGACTTGTTCGCATCCATGGCAGGACGCCCACCTAAGGAAAAAGCAACCCCAGTTTTGATTTGCCTATTGACAAAGTAGGTAAGTGATGCTATATTACCTATGAAAATGCTAGGTAAATTCCAACAGGAGGTTTTCCATCCATGCGCGTTTATGCAGACAATGCGGCAACCACCGCTATGAGCCAGGTGGCCATTGATGCCATGCTGCCATATTTTGACAAAATTTACGGCAACCCTTCCTCCCTCCACTCCGTGGGCCAGGAGGCCAAGGAAGCCCTGGACGCCGCCCGGGAGACGGTCGCCAACTGCCTGGGCTGCGAGCCTCGGGAGATTATCTTCACCTCCGGCGGCAGCGAGGCCGACAACCAGGCCATCATTTCCGCTGCCCGCTACGGCCAGCGGAAAGGGAAGAAGCACATCATCTCCACCGCCTTTGAGCACCACGCGGTGCTGCACACCCTGGCCAAGCTGGAAAAAGAGGGCTTTGAAGTCACCTATCTGGATGTGCGCCAGGGGCACAACGTCACCGCCCGGCAGGTGAAGGACGCCATCCGTCCCGACACCTGCCTGGTGACCACCATGTACGCCAACAACGAGATCGGTTCCGTGCTGCCCATCGCCGAGATTGGCGCGATTTGCAAGGAGGCAGGCGTGCCTTTCCACACCGACGCGGTTCAGGCCGTCGGCCACCTGCACATCAACGTGAAGGAACAGAACATCGACATGCTGAGCCTGTCCGCCCACAAGTTCCACGGCCCCAAGGGCGTGGGCGCCCTGTATGTCCGCCGGGGCTTCCCCCTGGTGAACATCATCGAGGGCGGCGCCCAGGAGCGGGGTAAGCGGGCCGGCACGGAGAATCTGCCCGGCATCTGCGGTATGGCCGCCGCCATGAAGGACGCCTGCGACCACATCGACGAGAACATGCCCCGGGTGGCCGCCATGCGGGATCGGCTGATTGCGGGTCTGTCTCAAATCCCCCACAGCGCCGTAAACGGCGACCTCAAAAACCGGCTGCCCGGAAACGTCAGCTTCTGCTTTGAGGGCATCGAGGGGGAAAGCCTGCTTCTGCTGCTGGATGCCAACGGCGTCTGCGCCTCCTCTGGCTCCGCCTGCACCTCCGGCTCCCTGGATCCCAGCCATGTGCTGCTGGCCATTGGCCGGGTGCACGATGTGGCCCACGGTTCCTTGCGGCTGTCCCTCAGCGAGTACAACACCGACGAGGAAATTGACCACATTCTGAAGGTGGTTCCCGAGGTGGTGCAGTATCTGCGCAGCATGAGCCCTGTGTGGCGTGACCTGCAAAGCGGCAAGCGGCAGTATATTCTGTAAATTTTGAAGTAAGGAGTTTATCGATATGGCACTGTACAGCGAAAAAGTGATGGATCATTTCATGCACCCCCGGAACGTGGGCGTGATTGAGGACGCCAGCGGCGTGGGCGAGGTTGGCAACGCCAAGTGCGGCGATATTATGAAAATTTATCTGAAGGTGGAAAATGACATCATCCAGGATGTGAAGTTCGAGACCTTCGGCTGCGGCTCCGCCATTGCGTCGTCCTCCATGGCCACGGAAATGATCAAGGGCAAGTCCATCTATGAGGCCATGGCTCTGACCAACAAGGCTGTGGCGGAGGCCCTGGACGGCCTGCCCGCCCACAAGATGCACTGCTCCGTGCTGGCGGAGGAGGCCATCCATAACGCGCTGAAGGATTACTTCGACCGCAACAATATCCCCTACGATAAGAGTCAGTTCCCCGACTGCGAGCATTGCGAGCACTGCGAGTAAGGCTATGATCGTATCCACCAAAGGACGTTATGCCCTGCGGGTAATGGTCTGTTTTGCCCAGCGGGGCGGGGAGGAGTACATCCCCCTCAAGGAAATTGCGGAAGCGGAGGGGATTTCCCAAAAATACCTGGAATCCATCATGACTACCCTGTCCAAGGCCGGGTTTGTGGACGCCGTCCACGGAAAGGGCGGCGGCTACCGCTTGAACCGCAGCCCGGAGGCGTACACCGTGGGCAGCATTCTGAAGCTGACGGAAGGGAGCTTAAGCGCCGTCTCCTGCACCAGCCAGGGCGCCGCAGCCTGTTCCCGGTCAGAGTGCTGCAACGCCCTGCCTATGTGGGAAAAGCTGGACAAGATGATCGACGATTTCTTCGAGGGCATCACCATTGCGGATCTGCTGAAGGAAACCAAATAACAGAATATGCATATCCGCTTTCCTTAGCAAAAGGGGAATATAGCTGGCGAACACCCTCCGTAGGGCGGCTTGCCCTCAAGCCGCCGCCTGCGAAGCAGGATTCGTATCATTTCCATCTTACGGCGGGGCGGCAGAACGCGGTTCGAAATGCGGCGGCGGGCTGAGGGCAGATAAGCCCTGTTAATCAGCGAAAGCACAATGCAGCTGGCGAAAGCCGATAAACACATAACAGAAAACGGTCGTCTCCCAATGAGGAGGCGGCCGCTGTTTCTGCTTCTTCCTAAAATTTGGGAAAAGTCGAAAATGAAGCTTCCATTTTGAAAAGAATTCTGTATAATAGATACTGTAAAATAACGAAAAATCGGCCTGCCATCGCGGGCTCATTTTGGGAGGTACGTTATGACGGCACTTATTCTTTCCCAGGCGGACAAGCAGGTTCTGGATACTGGCTTCCTGGCGGCTTTTGGCGGCGCGCCGGAGCGGTATTTCTCCGCCCCCGGCCGGACGGAGATCGGCGGTAACCATACCGACCATCAGCGGGGCCGGGTTCTGGCTGCGGCGGTGAATCTGGATACCCGGGCGGCGGTTCGGATCAACGGAACGGACACCATCCGCATTCTCTCCAAGGGCTATCCCATGAGCCAGGTGGAGTTGTCCTGTCTTACGCCTGTGGAATCAGAGATCAATTCCACCCCGGCCCTCATTCGGGGCGTGGCGGCCCGGTTCGCTCAGTTGGGCTGCCAGGTGCGGGGCTTTGACGCCTACTGCGAGTCCACGGTGCTGCCCGGCTCGGGCCTCAGCTCCTCCGCCGCTTATGAGGTGCTGATCGGCACCATGATCAACGGCCTGTTCTTTGACGGCAAGGTTTCTCAGCCGGAGATTGCCCAGATCGGCCAGTACGCGGAGAATGTGTTCTTCGGCAAGCCCTGCGGCTTGATGGATCAGATGGCATCCGCCGTGGGCAATTTGGTGACCATTGATTTCTTTGATAAGGAGCATCCCGTCATTGAGCCGGTGGATTTTGATTTTGCCTCCTGCGGCCATGCCCTGTGCATCATCGACAGCCAGGCCAGCCACGCCGACCTGACCGACGAGTACGCCGCCATTCCCGGGGAGCTGAAAGCCGTCTGCGCCCACTTTGGCAAGGATGTGCTGTCCCAGATCCCGGAAGGGGACTTCTACGCCCAGATTCCCGCTTTGCGCAAAGAATGCGGCGACCGGGCGGTGCTCCGGGCCATCCATTTCTACCAGGAGAATGCCCGGGTGCCTAAGCAGGTGGCGGCCTTGAAGGCGGGGAACTTCGATGCCTTCCTGGCCCTGGTAAAGCAGAGCGGCTATTCCTCCTACATGTATTTGCAAAACGTCATTCCCGCGGGTTACAAGACCCACCAGGATGTGGCGGTGTCCCTGGCCCTGTGCGAGCACTATTTGAATGGCCGAGGCGCTTACCGCGTCCACGGCGGCGGCTTTGCCGGAACCGTCCAGGCCTTTGTACCCTTCGATCTGCTGGATACCTTCCAGGCCGGCATTGACGCGGTGCTGGGCGAGGGCGCCTGCCACGTGCTGTCCATCCGTCCCCAGGGCGGTGTGGAAATGGAAACGGAAAACGAAAAATTGTAGTTTGGCGGGCACGGCCCGCGGCGAATGCGTGCGCAGGCTTGGCAATATTCGTTACTGCCCTAACCCGCTCGGTATCGTTACCTTGTTTGCTAAATTACAATTTAGCACATTAATTCCAGGGAAACGACACCGAGCTGTACCCAATGGTGTGACGATTATATCCCAGCCTAGGTACGCATTGTCAGCGGCGACTCGCCGCTAAATTACAATTTGCCGTCACGAATCCCATCGGTATTTCTGATTAAAACTGTGGAGTGAAAGAGCTATGAAAATCGAAACCTACATCGATTCCTTGGTGTCCTATGCCATGAATCGGGGGTTGGCGGAGCCTGTGGATCACCAGGTGCTGACCAACCGGCTGCTGGACATTCTGCGTAAGGACGACTATGCGCCCTCCGACGAGCCTCAGTCTGAGGATTTGGAGGAAATTCTGGCGGGCATTCTGGACTATGCCGTGGCCCAGGGCCTGTGCGAGGACAACATCACCGCCCGAGATATTTTCGACACCCGGATCATGGGTGCTGTGACCCCCATGCCCCGGGAGGTCATCCGCACCTTCCGGGAAAAATATGCGGTTTCCCCGGTGGAGGCCACGGATTGGTATTACCGCTTCAGCTGCGATACGGACTACATCCGCCGCTACCGCATCGCCAAGGACATGCGCTGGAAATACCCCAGCGCGTACGGCGAGATGGACATCACCATCAACCTGAGTAAGCCCGAAAAGGATCCCAAGGCCATCGCCGCCGCCAAGAATGCCCCCCAGACGGCCTATCCCAAGTGCCAGCTGTGCCGGGAGAACGAGGGCTACGCGGGCCGGATGAACCATCCCGCCCGGGCCAATCACCGGATCATTCCCATTGAGGTCTGCGGCCAGCCCTGGTGCCTGCAATATTCCCCCTACGTCTATTACAACGAGCACTGCATCGTGTTCAACTCCCAGCACGTGCCCATGAAGATCGACCGCAGCGCCTTTGAAAAGCTGCTGGACTTCGTGAAGGCCTTCCCCCACTATTTCGTTGGCTCCAACGCCGATCTGCCCATTGTGGGCGGCTCCATCTTGAGCCACGAGCACTTCCAGGGCGGCCACTACCGCTTTGCCATGGAGAACGCGGGCATTGAAAAGGAAGTCTCTTTCCAGGGCTACGAGGACATCCACGCGGGCATCGTGAAATGGCCCATGAGTGTCATCCGTCTCAACGGCCGGGATCCTGAGCGCCTGGCGGAACTGGCGGACAAGATTCTCACCGTTTGGCGGGGCTATTCCGATGAAAGTGTTGGCATCATTGCCTTCTCTGACGGGGAACCCCACAACACCATCACCCCCATCGCCCGGCGCAGAAGCGACCTGTATGAGCTGGATCTGGTACTGCGGTGCAACATCACCACCGCCGAGCATCCCCTGGGCGTATTCCATCCCCACGCGGACAAGCACCACATCAAGAAGGAGAACATCGGCCTGATCGAGGTCATGGGTCTGGCAGTGCTGCCCAGCCGCCTGAAAGGCGAGCTGACAGACCTGGCGGAGGCAATCGTGGCGGGCAAAGACATTG
>CAMEWZ010000067.1 GCA_945946745.1 uncultured Clostridia bacterium
AACATTCCCCCTCTGGCCTACGTGCCTCTGGTGGTCATCGCCGCCGGTGTGGGCCGGGCGCCTCAGATCATCGTTATCTGCCTGGCGACCTTCCTGACCATCACCATCACCGTATTCCAGGGCGTCATCAATGTGGACGAGACGCTGATTAAGGCCGCTCGGGTGCTGGGCGCCAATGATACGGTCTTGTTCATTAAGGTTATCTTCCCCGCGACGACCCCCTTCATCATCACCGCCATCCGGCTGGGCATCTCCGTGGCGCTGACCACGCTGATCGCCGCCGAATCCACCGGCGCCACCGCTGGCCTTGGCATGCGGATCCGGGCGCTGAGCTCCTCCTTTGAAACCGAACCCATGATGCTCTACATCATCGTGGTGGGCATCATCGGTATGGTGGCGGAAAAGACGCTGAAATTCTTTGAAAGGAGACTGACCTCATGGCAGGAGAAGAGAGAAATCTGACCCCGAAGGTCGTCATCAAGGACGTCAAAAAGGTCTATGAAGGCCGGAACGGCCCTGTGGTCGCGCTGAACGGCGCCAATCTGGAAATCCAGGACAATGAGTTTATCTGCGTGGTCGGCCCCTCCGGCTGCGGCAAATCCACTCTGCTGAACATTCTGGCCGGTCTTCTGGAGCCTACCTCCGGTGAGATCCTGGTGGACGGCAAGCCGGTGGAAGGCACCAGCGTGGATCGGGGCGTGGTGTTCCAGCAGTATGCCCTGTTCCCCTGGCTTGCCGTGAAGAAGAACGTGGAATTTGGACTGAAATTGCAGAAGAAGTCCAAGGAAGAGTGCGAAGAGATCGCCATGAAGTACATCAAAATGGTGGGTCTGGAAAAGTTCACCAACTCCTATCCCAAGGAGCTGTCCGGCGGTATGAAGCAGCGTGTGGCCATTGCCCGGGCTTACGCCGTGAATCCCAGCCTGCTGCTGATGGACGAGCCCTTCGGCGCTCTGGATGCCCAGACCCGTACCCAGCTCCAGACCGAGCTGCTGAAGACCTGGGAAGAAGAAAAGAAGACCTGCTTCTTCATCACCCACGATGTGGAGGAGGCCATTCTGCTGGCGTCCCGGGTGGTGGTCATGAGCGCCCGTCCCGGCCGGATCAAAGAGGTCATCGACATCGACATTCCCTATCCCCGGGATCAGGAATCCAAGATGCTGCCCCGGTTTACCGAGCTGAAAAACTACATCTGGAACATGGTTTACAAAGAGTACCTGGAAGTCCAGAAATAACATTTGGAACCAAAGGGGAGGCTTTTCGCGTCCCCTTTTTTCCTTTTTTGGAGGAACGAATTATGCACGAATACTATCAGTATAATGCCCAGCAGCTTATGGCCGCGCCCAAGATCCCCCTTCAGTGCATGGCGGACAACGATACGGTGTTCCGGGCCATTGCCGACGAGATGATCGACATCATCCAGGCCAAGGCCGCCGCGGGACAGACCTGTGTGCTGATCTGCCCGGTTGGCCCGGTGGGGCAGTATCCCTTCTTCGTGGAGCGGGTCAACCGGGAGAATATCTCCCTAAAGCACTGCTGGTTCATCAATATGGACGAGTATCTCACGGACGAGAAAAAGTGGGTTCCCATGGAGCACCCCTTGAGCTTCCGGGGCTTTATGGAGCGCACCGTGTATTCCAAGATCCGCCCCGAGCTGAATGTGCCGGAGGATCACCGGGTGTTCCCGGATCCGGAGCGGATCGACTACATCCCCAATCTCATTGAAAAGCTGGGCGGTGTGGACTGCGCCTTCGGCGGCATCGGCATCAACGGCCACCTGGCCTTCAACGAGGCCCAGCCGGAGCTGACGCCGGAGGAATTCATCCAGCTGAAAACCCGGGTGCTGCCCATTTCCCGGGAGACCCGCACCGCCAATGCCATCGGCGATTTTGGCGGCGTGCTGGAGGATTTCCCCAACTGGTGCGTCACCATCGGCTTTCACGAGATCTACAACGCCCGCCGGATCAGCCTGGGCGTGTTCCGCAACTGGCACCGGGCGGTGGTGCGCCGGGCAGCCTACGGCGAGCGCACCGCTGGGTTCCCCGTATCCCTGCTCCAGGGCAAGGACAATGTGCTCATCCGTCTGACGGATTTCGTGGCGGAGCTGTAAGAGGAATTCCCATGGATTACTATATTATAAATGGTATGGTCTATCATGACCATACCTTCCAGAATCGGACGCTCCATATCCGGGACGGCAAAATCGAGCTGTGCGCCCAGGCGCCCGCCGGAGCGGAAACAGTGGACGCCGCCGGAAAGAAGATCGTCCCCGGTTTTATTGACATTCACACCCACGGCGCCGTGGGGGTGGACGTGAATGGCGCCACAGCGGAGGATCTGCGGAAAATCGGCCGCTTTTTTGCGGGAAACGGCACCACCGCCTGGCTGGGCAGCGTGCTGACGGATACCGTGGAGCAGACCGAGTGGTGTATCGATCAGTTCAAGGCCTATGACAGCGTGGACGGCCAGGACGCGGCGGAGCTGCTGGGCATCCATCTGGAAGGCCCCTTCCTGGCATCGGAATACAAGGGCGCGATGCCGGAGCACCTGCTGCGGCAGGGGGACGCCGAACTGCTGCGGCACTATCAGAGTTTGGCGGAAGGAAAAATCCGCTACCTCACCGTTTCCCCCGAGGTTCCCGGGGTTTCGGACATGATCCCGGAAGCGAAAAAGCTGGGCATTCTGGTGGGCATCGGCCACTCCGGCGCCACCTATGCCCAGGCCATGGAGGCGATTGCCAAGGGGGCTGACCTGTGCACCCACACCTTCAACGCCATGCGGCTGTTCCACCAGCATGAGCCGGCCATCATGGGGGCGGTGCTGGAAAGCGACATTTTCTGCGAGATGATCTGCGATGGGCTGCACCTGGTTCCCGGCACCGTGCGGATGCTGACCAAGCTGAAGGGCTTTGAAAAATGCGTGGCCATCACCGACTCCATCATGGCGGCGGGCCTGCCGGACGGCGATTATCACCTGGGCGTCAATGACGTGGTGGTGGTGGACGGGGACGCCAAGCTGGCCAGCACCGGCGTGCGGGCCGGAAGTACGCTGACCCAGAACCGGGCGCTGAAGAATCTGCTGAAATTCACGGGCAAGCCATTGGAGCAGATCCTTCCCACCTTGACGGAGAATCCGGCCAAGCTGCTGAAGCTGGATCACAGAATCGGCTATCTGAACGATGGCATGGACGCGGATCTGGTGTTCCTGGATGAAAACGCGGATGTGGCATCGGTTTTTGTAAAAGGAAGACAGGTAAAGTAATGTTAAAAAAGCTGCTGTTGGGGGACAAACGGCTTTCCCGGCGGCAGCTTTTTCCATTTTGCACCTTGATAAAGGGGAAAAGCTGCGATATAATAGCGCCATATCACTGGATGGAAGATACTGGAAGGAGGCAGTGGAGTATGAAACGGCACGGTTTGCCCTTTTGGAATACAGCGGTTTCGATCAGAGCCATTGCCTCTGGGATGAGCGCTTTTCTGTGCCTTTCCCTGCTGCTGCCGGTTTCTGCGGAGGAGCTTCCGGCGGAGGAGCCGGAAGCTGTCAGCGCGGAGACCTGGGGGGCCGAGGAGGACTGCGCATCCGGCGCGGGAATGGGGATCTCTGCGGAAGAACTTGCCACGGAGCCTGCCTATGCGGAGCCGCCGGAGGAGACGGAGCCACCCACGGAACCGGAGGAAACCGAACCGGAACCGGCCTGTGTGGAATACACAGTTCCGCAATGGGTGACCCTTTCCGCCATTGCCGAATACTATGGCGTTACCGAGGATGCCATTTTGGCGCTGAACGGTGTGGAGACGATCCAGCCGGGAGATGTGCTGCGGATTCCGGTGGATCCCAGCTGCGCGCCGGAACCGTATATTCCCCCGGAGCATTACACGGCCCAGCCGGGGGATACCCTGGCCGGAATCGCGAAGCGCTACGGTGTGCCGCTGGAATCCCTGTGCCGGTGGAACAATTTCGTATCCAGCTATGAGCTGGGGGTGGGGAAGGAACTGCTGATCCCTTCCATCCCGGAGCTGGGACAGGGCGGCGGCATTGTGGGATATTCGGTTTCCTGCGCGGAGGCTTATGCCGCCGGGCAGCCGTTGGAGGTGCCGCTGTATTTCCAGACGGATTATCCCGATGCGCTGTACGGGGAAGGGACGATCGCAACGGACGGCTGCGGCATTACCAGCCTGGCCATGGTGGCCACGGCGCTGACCGGGCATACCTATCTGCCGGACGAGCTGGCGGAGTATTTTGGCGGCCGGGCGGACAACAACGTTGCCAGACTGGAATACGCCTCGGAGAAGCTGGCGCTTCCCTATCAGAAGAGCCCCAGCTGGAATGCGACCCTGGACGCGCTGAAGCAGGGGAAACTGGTCATTGCGCTGATGTCCGGCGGTTCCCTGTTTACGACCACCCAGCATTTCCTCGTGTTGACCGGCGTGGACGAGGCCGGACGCATTTGGGTCAACGATCCTAACGAGGCCAATTATGACAAGTGGGACTTAAAGGAAGGCTTTGCCAACGGTTTTTCCGCCAATCAGATTTTGCAGGGCTACAGCGGCGCCTGGATCTACGATCCGGGCCAGATGCCCCAGCAGGCGATCGTGTATGGCGAAGCCAGACTGGATCGGTGGGTGTCCAACTTCCCCGGCATCCAGCTGACGCCGGAGGAACGGCAGCTGCTGGCAAGCGTGATCTGGGTGGAGGCCCGGGGCGAGAGCCTGGAGGGCCAGCAGGCGGTGGCAGAGGCGGTTTTCAACCGCATGCTGTCGCCCCAGTTTTCCGATACCCTCAACGATGTGATCTACGGAAAGGAGCAGTTCCGCTCGGTGCCGTTCCTTAAGGATGCCCAGCCCCAGCAGGCGCAGTACCAGGCCATCGACCGGGCGCTGTATGGACAGCGGATCCTCCCTTCCGGGGTGGTATACTTTGCCCGCACCCCTTCCCAGGATGCCATTTGGGGGGAAATCGGCCACCATGTGTTTTGCTACGGATAAAATCGGAGTCATTTTTCAGTGATTCCGATTTTTTTATGGGGAAAGAGGAGAGAACCATCCCGGTACATTTTTTCCCGGAATGCTTGTTTTTTTCGCGGAAGAACGCTATAATAAGATCACCAATATGTGGAGTGAAGAATATGGCGCGTTATCATGAGGACTGGGATGACCTGGCCCAGAACATTCAGCGGATCGTAGACCAGGCAGTGAGCTCCCAGGATTATCGAAAATTGAATCAAACCATTACCCAGACGGTGAACCGGGCGGTGGACATTGGCAGCGAAGCGGTGCGCAAGGCAGTGGATGGTGTGGTTCGCCCGGCCGGAACAGCGGCGGAAAAGCCGGTTCCGGTGGAGACAAAACGGAATCTGCCGGTGCTTTACGGCAGCACCAATGGAAAAACCGCCCAGGGAATCGGAAAGATCGTAGGGGGGAGCGTGCTGTCCGGCTGCGCGTTCCTGTTTTTTCTGGGGAGTATGCTCTTGACGCTGACCGGAATCGCAACCTTGGGCGCGGTTTCCACGGTGCTGATGCTGGGCGCCTTTGGCGCCGGTATCGGCTTGCTGGTCAGCGGAATCCGCATCCTGGGCTGGGTGGGCCGGTTTAAAATTTACCGGAAGACCCTGGGGGAAAAGACCCACTGCACCCTGGAACGCCTGGCCCGGAGCGCGGGGAAAAACGTCAAGTTCGTCCGTAAGGAATTGCGTCAGATGATTGACGCGGGATTGTTCCTGGAGGGACACCTGGATAACGAGGAGAAAACCCTCATCACCAGCGAGGAAACCTTCCGGAATTTTGAGCGCAGCCGCCTGGCCATGGAGGAGCGGCAGCGTTTGGAGGCCGACGCGGCAGAGCAGGCGGCGCAGGAGCGCGCAGCGCGGCAGAGGCAGGAGCAAGCCCAGGATCCCCGGGTGCGGGAGGTTCTGGACAAGGGCAATGCCTTTCTCGCGGAGATCCGCAGATGCAACGATGCCATCCCGGGGCAGGAGATATCCGAAAAAATCTCCCGGATGGAGACGATCGTGCAGCGGATTTTTGCCCGGGCCAAGGCCCATCCCGAGATCGTGCCGGATTTAAAGAAGCTGATGGACTATTACCTGCCCATGACCGTGAAGCTGCTGAATGCCTACGCGGAAATGGACGCCCAGCCCATCCAGGGGGAAAACATTGAGGGCGCCAAGCGGGAGATTGAGGCAACGCTGGATACGCTGAATCTGGCCTTTGAAAAGCTGCTGGATTCCGTTTTTCGGGATACCGCCATAGATGTTTCCAGCGATATTTCCGTCCTTCATACCCTTCTGGCCCAGGAGGGCTTGACGGAGGACGGGTTTTCCCAAAGGAAGAACCAGCAATAACGATGGAGGAGATCAAATATGGACGCTGAATTCAAAGAGTTTTCGGAAACGGTTCCCAGCTTGACCCTGGAGCCGGAGCTGAACGACGCGCCGGATCTGGTGGTGGCGGAGGAGACGGCCCTGCGCCAGCCGAAGGTGGCAGAGCCGGTGCTGACCCCCCAGGAGGAAAAAATGGTGGCGGATTTCGCCGCGAAAATCGATGTGGAGAATACCGCGCAGATTTTGCAGTACGGCGCGGGAACCCAGAAAAAAATGGCGGATTTCTCCGACGCGGCCCTGGCCAACGTCCGCACCCAGGATCTGGGAGAGGTGGGCGAGCTGATCGCCGGTGTGGTGGGGGAGCTGAAGGGCTTCGACGCCGAGGAGGAGAAGGGGCTGTTTGGGTTCTTCCGGAAACAGACCAATAAATTGGAGGCCATGAAGACCCGTTACGCCAAGGCGGAGGTCAACGTGGAGAAGATCAGCGACGCCTTGCAGCAGCACCAGGTGCGCCTTCTCAAGGATTCTGCCGTGCTGGATAAGATGTATGAGCAGAATCTGGCCTATTTCAAGGAGCTGACCATGTACATCCTGGCCGGTAAGCAAAAGCTGCAGGAGGTACGGGAGGGGAAACTCCGGGAGCTGGAGGCGGAGGCCCGGCGTACCGGCCTGGCCGAGGATGCCCAGGCGGCCAAGGATCTGGCGGATAAGTGCAACCGCTTTGAGAAGAAGATTCACGATCTGGAGCTGACCCGGGCCATTTCCATCCAGACCGCCCCGCAGATTCGGATGATTCAGAACAACGACAATGTGATGGTGGAAAAGATTCAGACCACGCTGGTGAATACCATCCCCCTGTGGAAGAATCAGATGGTGCTGGCGCTGGGCATCGCCCATTCCACCGAGGCGGCCCAGGCTCAGCGCCAGGTGACGGACATCACCAACGCCCTGCTGAAGCAGAACGCGGAAAAGCTGCACATGGCCTCCGTGGAGACAGCCAAAGAGGCGGAGCGGGGCATTGTGGACATGGAGACGCTGAAAAAGACCAATGCGGAGCTGATCCAGACCCTGGACGATGTGATGAAGATCCAGGCCGACGGCCGGGCCAAGCGCCAGGCGGCGGAAGTGGAAATGGCAAAAATGGAGGACGATCTGAAAAGCAAGCTTCTCCAGATTCGCGGCGGAAATGGATACTGATATTCCATAAAAAACTTAAATTCGCGAGAATGAAAGTTTTCGTGCTTATCGGGTTAACACAGCAGTATCTTTTGCCTCCCCCAGAGGGGGAGCCAAGGGGGCCTTTCCTTGCCTCTCCCTCTGGGAGAGGTGGCAGCCCGCAAGGGCTGACGGAGAGGGTGTCCTCTCAATCCAGCGGCACCCTCTCAGTCACGGCTTACGCCGTGCCAGCTCCCCCAAAGGGGGAGCCAAGCTCACCCTTATTTTGCTGCGTTAACCCGATAAGCACATAAAAGTATGACAAACCAACGAAAAATCGGGGCCGCGGCGCTTCTGCCGCGGCCCATTTTCTATTCTGCGATGGGCAATTTGGGAGCGTTCTATCCGTTTTGTATAAAAAAGAAAGATAAAATTCTTCTTTTGTGTTGGAAATAACGATTGCTTTTCCGGAAGGATTCCGCTATAATGTCCCACATAAAAACAGATGTCCACAGCGCGTGGATATTGTTTTAAAAGATGGGAGGATAAGAAAATGAAAAAAATCATAGCAATGATTCTGGTCGTGTGCATGGCCCTGTCCCTGTGCGCCTGCGGTTCTTCCGGCAGCGGTGCTGCCTCCGGCGAGAAGGTGATTAAGATCGGCGTGTTCGAGCCTTCTTCCGGTGATTCCGCCTCCGGCGGCAAGAAGGAAATCCTGGGTATGCAGTACGCCAACAGCCAGATGCCCGAGATTACCCTGGGCGGCGAGACCTACAAGGTTGAGCTGGTGTATGGCGACAACGGTTCTTCTACCGACAAGGCTCCCTCCGCGGCTTCTTCTCTGGTCAGCGCGGGCGTGTCCGTTGTCCTGGGCTCCTACGGCTCCGGCGTTTCCATTGCCGGCGGCCCCAAGTTTGAGGAGGCCGGTATTCCCGCCATCGGCGTGACCTGCACCAACCCCAACGTCACCGCCGGTAACAGCTATTACTTCCGTATCTGCTTCCTGGATAACTTCCAGGCGGATGTGCTGGCGAACTTCGCCATGGATCAGTTTGACGCCAAGGTTGCGTACTGCCTGGGTGAGACCGGCAACGAGTACGACCAGGGCTTGATCGCGTTCTTCAAGCAGGTCTTTGAGGCCGCTGGCGGCAAGGTCATCACGGACTCCTTCCCCACCGGCAACTCCGACTTCGGCTCCTATCTGAACAAGGCCAAGA
>CAMEWZ010000068.1 GCA_945946745.1 uncultured Clostridia bacterium
CCGGGCAACCTTTGAGAAATTCTGGTTGGCAACAGAAATCGGAACAATGGTATTGGTATCAATATTCATAGCAATGCCTCCTTTGCTATTAGTATACGCAAATACTAGGATAAAATCAACCTAAATTATAAAAAAGGCAGTCCATTTGCGTTGTATTCCAGCAAGTATGCAAAAAGATGCGACCGCAAAAGTCACATCTTTTTACTGTCTTATGAACACCGCCAGAAGCGGCGCAGGGCTTTGCTATGGAATGGGTTACAGGGCGGACTGAGCGGGATCCTCCGTTCTGGAGCGCTCCACAGCACCGCAGACGATGTCCACGCACTGCTGGATGCCCAGCACGCCGGTGTCCAGGCAGATGTCATAGTTCTGGGCTTGGCCCCAGGTGCGGCCGGTGTAGTGCTGGTAGTTGACCTTCCGGCGCTTGTCCTTCTCGTGCAGGCGGGTTTCGGGGCTCTTGTCAGACTCGCCGTATTTGCGGACGATCCGCTCCGCCCGGAAGGGAATGTCCGCGAACACGAACACATGCAGCGCGTCCTCACGATCCTTCAGAATGTAGTCCGCGTTCCGGCCCACGATGACACAGGGGCCTTTCTCCGCAAGCTGCAAAATTACGTTGCACTGGATGTTCCATAGGAAGTCGGCGGTGGACAGGCCGTTCATCACGCCGGGAACACCCTGGGGGGCGAAGGCGTAAGAGAACAGGCTGCTGCCGGGAGAATGCTCGCCGTTTTCTTCTACAAACTTGGGGGCAAAGCCGGATTCCACCGCGATCTGATCCACCAGCTCCTTGTCGTAGAAGGGGATGCCCAGTCTGTCCGCGATCATGCGACCGACAGTACGTCCGCCGGAACCGAATTCCCGGCTGATGGTGATGATTTTCTTTTCCATAATGAGTGCCTCCTTTCGAGAACGCTGGTGCTTCTCTTGCCTATATTATAGTCAAGTTGACAGCGAATGTCAATAAAAAGAGTAGCACGATTGTCAGATTTGCTTATTCCCCGGCTTTTTTCGCCAGCCGGGGAAAGGTAAGCGCTTATTGGATGTGTTCCTCCGGAAAATTGTCCACCACCTGGACACCCATTTCCTCCCGGTTCGGCGCTGCGTTCTTTTTGATGCCGCAGCTGTCGAAGGCAGGGCAAAGCCGCTGCTCCGGGTCAAGCCGTGGGCAGTCTATCTTCTTTTCTTTCATTTTCTCACCCCTTTTGAAAGGATTCCCCGGGATACCGCTCTTTACAACGGAAATTGGCTGTGTTATGATTACAAAAAAGCCAAACGGAGGAAGCCTATGGAAAGTTTTTGGATGGCAGCCCAGGTCGTGGTGCCTATGGCGATCATGGTGGGTATCGGTGTGCTGCTGCGCGTTTTTCACGTGACGGACGAGACTACCATGAAGCAGGTGGACAATCTGATCTTCAAGATTTTTATGCCCTCGTTGTCCTTTTATAACATTTACAAAACGGATTTTTCCCAGCTGACGAATATCGGGTATATTCTCTATGGTGCGGCGGGTCTGATGATCCTGTTTGGCATTGCGCTGCTGCTGGTGCCCAAATGGGTGCAGCCCCGGGCAACGGCCTCCTCCTTTGGTCAGGCCCTGTTTCGCTCCAATTACCTGCTGTTCGGCGCGGCGGTGGCGGAGAGTATCTACGGCGCGGGGAACATCGGCATGGTGTCGCTGCTTGGGATTGTGGCGATTCCCATGTTCAATGTCCAGGCGGCGGTGCTGCTGGAGGCGGGGCGCAACGGCTCCGCGTCCCCGAAGAAGCTGCTGCTGGCCATTGCCAAGAATCCCACGGTGGTGGCCACAGTGATTGGTCTGGCCATCAATTTCTCCGGATTGCGGCTGCCGGATTTGGTGTTGGGGGTGGTGAAGGATATTTCCGGGCTGACCACGCCGCTGAGCTTTCTGTCCATCGGTGTGTCTCTGAGCCTGGGAGCGGTGGTATCCAAGCGGGGGTATCTGGCGGCCATCATCGCCCTGCGGCTGGTGCTGGTGCCCATGGTATTCGTCACGGGAGCGGTGCTGCTGGGCTTCCGGGGCCAGGAGTTGTGCGCTCTGCTGATTCTGTTTGCGGCTCCCACGGCGGTGAGCAGCTATCCCATGGCGGTGGCCATGGGCGCGGACGGCAGCTTCGCCGGGCAGACCGTTGCCTATTCCACGCTATGCTGTCTGCCCACCATCTTCCTGTGGACGCTGCTGCTGAACGGCATGGGATTTATGTGAGATTGCAATCGAAAAGGCGCCAGGCAGAACTGCCTGGCGCTAAAATATGGATTACAGCAGCGGGATTCCCGCTTTTTCGCAGGCATCCATGGTTTCTTGATCCCAGACGCTGGACTGTACCTCGCCAATGTGGGCGCAGCCCATCATCAGCATGGCAAGCCGGGACTGGCCGATGCCGCCGCCGATGGTCAAGGGCAGCTCGCCGTTTAAGAGCATTTTGTGGAAGGGTAGCTCCCGGCGGTCATCGCAGTGTGCCTCGGTCAGCTGGCGATCCAGGGACTGCTCATCTACCCGGATACCCATGGAGGAAACCTCCAGCGCCCGGTTCAGCACTTCGTCCCAGAAGAAAATGTCGCAGTTTAAGTTCCAGTCATCGTAGTCCGGGGCCCGGCCGTCGTGGGGCTTACCGGAGCGCAGAACCCCGCCGATCTGCATGATGCAGGCGGTTTTGTGATCCTTGACGTAAGCCGTTTCCCGCTCTGCACCGGTTTTCAGATCGGGGTACAGATCCTCCAAGGCCTGGGAGGTGATGAAGCTGACCTCCCGGCTTAGTTCCACCCGCAGCTGGGGGAAACGGACATGGAGCCGGTCGTTGGTGTCGCAGATGGCCCGGACAATGGCCCGGACGATGAGCTTTAAGTATTCGCAGTTCCGGTTGTCCCGGGTGATGATCTTCTCCCAGTCCCACTGATCCACATAGATGGAGTGGACATTGTCCAGCGCCTCGTCCCGGCGGATGGCGTTCATGTCGGTGTACAGGCCGTTGCCCACGGTGAAATGGTACCGCTTCAAGGCCAGGCGTTTCCATTTTGCCAGGGAGTGCACCACCTGGGCATCCTTGCCCACGGCGGGGATATCAAAGGAAACGGGACGCTCATAGCCGTTGAGGTTATCGTTCAAGCCGGAATTCTCGGTGACGAACAGGGGCGCGGAGACCCGCTTCAAATTCAGCGCCTTGGAGAATTCTTCCTGGAAGGTTTCCTTGATGTAAGCGATGGCCCGCTGGGTGTCGTAGGCATCCAGAACGGGTGCGTAGTTTTCGGGAATGTAGACCTTATTCATGTACTGCCAGCCTTTCCAATGAAAAAATATCCCTTCTATTGTATTCGATTTTTCCACAAAATCAAGCCCCGGCTGGAAAAGCGAAAGATTTTTTTCCAGTGTATGGGATCAAACTGCCCTGCTCAGACGTATTCTGAGTGAAAAGCTTTTCAAGGAGAAACGGATATGCTGACAAACGAGCAATTTACGGCCTATGCCCAGCGGTATATCGATACGGTGTACCGGGTGGCCCTCAACTATCTGAAATCGGCAGCGGACGCGGAGGACATTACCCAGAACGTGTTTCTCAAGCTGTTTCGGGAGGACAAACCCTTCGCAAGCGAGGAGCACGTCAAGCGCTGGCTGATCCGGGTAGCCCTCAACGAGTGCAAAAGTCTGACCAGAGCCAGATGGTGGCGCAGCGAATCCTATGAGGATTACGCCGAAACCTTAACCTTCGACAACCCAGCCCATTCCGACTTGTTTTACGCGGTGATGGCCCTGCCGAAGAAGTACCGGGTACCCATCTACCTGCACTACTATGAGGAATACACCACCCAGGAGATCGCGGAGATCATGAAGGTACCCAAAAGTACCGTCTGTACCCATTTAAGCCGGGGCCGGGAACTGCTCAAACAATCTCTACAGGAGGTGGACGCAAATGTTTAAGGACGAATATCAAGCCGTGTTTTCCCAAGTGACCGCCTCCCGGGAGACCCACAGGAGGATATTGGCTATGACAAGGCAAACAAAAAAGCGCCGCTCTTCCCGCGGCTGGACAAGCAAACTGATTCTGGCGGCGGTTCTGGTATCCCTGCTGGCCGTCACGGCCGGCGCGGCGTCCCAGAACTGGTTCGTGACCTATTTTTCCCGGGAAGGGGAGAAGCCCCTGTCCCAGGATCAAGTGGAGTTTATCGAGGAAAACACCCAGGACATCCAGCAGAGTCAGACCTGCAATGGGTGGACAATCGCGCTGAAATCCGCCATCAGTGACGGTGTCAAGGGATATGTCCAGCTGAGCGTCACCGCTCCGGCGGACGTGGATCTGTCCCAGATTCCGCAGTCCAGCGGCTATTTCGGCTCCAGAAATGACTTCCTGCCCAAGAGCGAGGACACTGCGTTGACCTGCGAGGCCTACCCGGAGGCGGGAGTGCTTGCCAACATCGGTTCCCGGTGGCAGGAGGACGGAGACGGTTTAAAGAACACCGTGAATTACACCCTGGATATCTCTCCGGATATGGAGTGGGCGGAGTGCGACCCCTTCGACCCGGATACCAAATGGCACCTCCATTGGGTGGATTTTGTGAAGGGTTTTCCGGAGCAGGAGACCGTGGCGGAGGGAACCTGGGACTTTGATTTTACCTTCCGCAGCAGTGAAGAAGAAGTTTCCCTGCTGGATAGCCCGATTCAGACCGAGGCCCTGGTTCTGCACGGCTCCGGAGAATCCTCCATGGAAAATGTGACCCTGGTTTCCGCCACGCTGCGTCCCTTCGGCTTGACGGTTTATTATGGAGACGAACAGGATACGGCGGATTACAGCCGGGATAACGTTGCCTTCGGAGAAGGGGAAGATGGGGAAATCCCCTGGTACGCGGTTATGAAGGATGGTCAGAAAATCGCCCTTCATTACCATGACGGCAATCCCGTGGAGCGGTATTCCTACATGGAGGCCGAAACGCCGCTGGTGCTGACGGAAGTGGATCATATCCTGCTGTCGGATGGCACCATTCTCTCCATACCGGTTTCTGAATAAACACATTGTCCCCGCCGGGAAACCGGCGGGGACATCTTTTGTTATATCACACGCGCAATAAATTCCGTCACGATCTTCCGGTAGCGGGGCATGTCTGTCAGATAGCTCAGCCCGTGATCCGCTCCGGGGAAGGTGCAGCGGGTGACGAGGGCTGGATTGGCAGCTTGCACCTCCGCGCTCATATCACAGGGCACAAAGCCGTCGGCCTCGCCATGAATCAGCAGGATGGGTACCTGGGCATGTTTTACCGCCCGGGCGGCGTCGGTCTCGTTCAAGTCGAAGCCGCCGTAGACCTTTGCACCCACCGTGGCGAACAGCCAGGCGAGCCAGTCGGGAATCCGCATCCCCTTGGCTACCTTGCGGATGATCTTGCTGGGGGAGGAGTAGGGGCAGTCGGCAATGATGCCCTTCACATTCTCCGGCAGGCCTACCTCCGAGGCCATCAGCACCGTGGCTGCGCCCATGGAGACGCCATAGAGCAGAATTTTTGTGTTTTCGCCGAAGCGCTCCACCGCGTACTGCACCCAGCTCAGCACATCCCAGCGCTCCTTAATGCCGAAGGTGATGCTGCGGCCCTGGCTGTTTCCATGGGCGCGCTGATCCACCAGCAGCAGGTTGTGCCCCAACTGGAAGCTCAGTTCCGCGCCGCCGCAAAAGTCCGTCAGGCAGGAGCTGCGGTAGCCGTGAAAGCCGATATCCAGCGGCGCACCATCAGCGACTTGGTAGTACCGCCCGAACAGGGTTAGCCCGTCCTGGGACTGGATGGTGACGGTTTCACAGGGGCGATCCAGCAGCTGGCGGTATAGCCGTGCCATTTCCTCCCGGTAGGGGTCATACTGCTTGCCGCTGTGGGCGGGAATTTTGTCCCGGCCCTCCTTGGGGGAGTAGAAGGCGATGCGGTAGGCGTAATACCCACCGAATAGCAGCGCGGCCAGGATAAGGCATAGGAAAAGAATCCAGATCATGTTACAGGCTCCGAATGTAATCCATCAATTCCGGGAAGCTGCCCTGGGGGTACTGGGAAATGTCCCGGTTTTCCCGGTTGATTAAGCAATCCGTCAGCAAGAACACCTGGAATCCCAGTTCCCTGGCTACCATGTCCTCGGTAACATCGTTTCCCACCATGAGGCACTGCTCTCCGGTGAGGTTTAGTTTGCCCAGAATTTCCCGGTAGTAGTCGGAATTGGGCTTACAGTAGCGGGAATTTTCGTAGGTCGTGATGAGGGAGAAGGTCTCCGGCTCCAGTCCGGCCCATGTTACCCGGCTGTGGGTGGCAATGGCGGGGAACAGGGGATTGGTGGCCAGCACCACGGACAGGCCCATTTCCTTGATTTCCCGGATGGTTTCCCCGGCCCGGGGATTAAAGCCACAATCGTTGCGCACCTCCTGGAATTCCACACGGTAGAATTCCTCAAACAGCGGCGCATCCACCTGGGTATCCCGGTCAAAGAACCGGTTGAAAACGTTCCAGAAAACCGTCTCATTGAAAACGCTGCCGTCGTTTTTCACCATGGCTCCGGTACCGGCCCAGACGGCCTTGACCAGAGTGTCCGGGTCGTAGCCGTAAGGGGCCATTTTTCTGGCCATGCGGCCTAAGTAGTTTTTGACGAATACCTCTTGATCCATGGGCAGCAGTGTGCCATCCAGGTCAAAGAAAACGGTTGTAATCATAAGTTACCTCGCATGATTGGAATGACTTTCTGATGCAATCTCCGCCGTCCCGTTTTGGCAGGAACGGCGGAGAACTGTTTTACCGTGGGGTGGATTCCCGGCCCACGGCCATGATGTCGTAGGGGGTGGTCTGGTAGACGAAATAGTTCAGCCAGTTGCTGTAGAGCAGATTGGCGTGGCTCCGCCAGCGGACGATGGGGGGCTGGGTATCATCGTCACCTGGGTAATAATTCGCGGGAACATGGATGGGAAGGCCCAGGTTTTTGTCCCGGCGGTACTCCTTTTCCAGTGTGTCCGCGTCATATTCCGAGTGGCCGGTGACGAAAATCTGGCGGCCCTCCTTGTTCATGACAGCGTAGACCCCCGCCTCCGGAGAGGAGGCCAGAATTTTCAGCCCCGGCACCTTCTCAATGTCCCCCCGGTAAACGGTGGTGTGGCGGGAGTGGGGAATCCAGAATTCATCGTCAAAGCCCCGAAGGAGGATGGCCCGCTTGTAGTCGGCGTGATGGGGGTATACCCCGAACAGCTTTTCCGGAAGCGGATGCTTTTGAATGCCATAGTGGTAGTAAAGCCCTGCCTGGGCGGCCCAGCAGATGTGGAAGGTGGAGTGGACATGGGTTTTGCTCCACTCCATGATCCGGCACAGCTCCGGCCAGTAGTCCACGTCCTCAAAGGGCATCTGTTCGACGGGAGCCCCGGTGATGACCATGCCGTCGAATTTTCGGTCTTTCAGTTCGTCGAAGGTCTTGTAGAAGGTCAGCAGATGCTCCTGGGGCGTGTTCTTGGATTGGTGGGAGGAGATCATCATCAGCTCCAGATGCACCTGCAAGGGGGTGTTGCCCAGCAGGCGGCTGAGCTGAGTCTCGGTGACGATCTTGGTGGGCATTAGGTTCAGCAGCACGATTTCCAGGGGACGGATGTGCTGGGTTTCCGCCCGGGTTCTACGCATGACGAAGATGTTTTCGTTTTGCAGGACTCCGGCGGCGGGCAGGTCATTGGGTATTTGAATGGGCACGCTGCGTCCTCCTGGTTATACGTTGTCCAGCGCCTGGGCAATATCTGCGATCAAGTCCTGGGCGTTTTCCAGGCCGCAGCTCAGACGGATCAAGTCGGCGCCCACCCCGGCAGCGTCCAGCTCCGCGTCGGTCATCTGCCGGTGGGTGGAGGAGGCCGGGTGCAGGCAGCAGGTGCGGGAATCGGCTACATGGGTCTCGATGGAGCCCAACTTCAGATGCTTCATGAAGGTTTCCGCCGCCTTCCGTCCGCCGTGAAGGCCGAAGGAGATGACGCCGCAGGAGCCGTTGGGCATGTACTTTTTCGCCAGGTCATAATATTTGTCGCCCTCCAGGCCGCAGTATTTGACCCACTTGACCTTTTCGTGGCCCTGTAGGTACTCGGCAATGGCCTGGGCGTTGGCGCAGTGCTGCTTCATCCGGAAGGGCAGGCTTTCCAGACCCAGGTTCAGAATGTAAGCCACCTGGGGCGACTGGACGCAGCCAAAGTCCCGCATGAGCTGGGCGGTGCACTTGGTGATGAAGGCGCCGCCGATGCCGAAACGCTCCGTGTAGGTCACACCATGGTAGCTGTCGTCTGGGGTCGTAAGGCCCGGGAACTTTTCGGCGTGGGCAGTCCAGTCGAACTTGCCGCTGTCCACAATGCAGCCGCCTATGGCGGAGGCGTGGCCGTCCATGTACTTGGTGGTGGAGTGGGTCACGATGTCCGCACCCCATTCAAAGGGGCGGCAGTTGACGGGGGTGGCGAAGGTGTTGTCCACGATGAGAGGAACCCCGTGGGCGTGGGCGGCCCGGGCGAATTTCTCGATGTCCAGCACCGTCAGGGCGGGGTTGGCGATGGTCTCGCCGAACACGGCCTTGGTATTGGGCCGGAAGGCGGCGTTCAGCTCTTCCTCGGTGCAGTCGGGGTCAATAAAGGTGGTTTCCAGGCCCATTTTCTTCATGGTCACGGAGAACAGGTTGAAGCTGC
>CAMEWZ010000069.1 GCA_945946745.1 uncultured Clostridia bacterium
TTGATGGGGCCTTCCTGCATGTTGTTGATCCAGGCCAGGCTCTTGCCCGCGCCGTAGGCGGTGCAGGACTCCGGATCGTCCGCCAGGATGCAGGCGATGCCCGTGCGCTCCATCAGCAGCAGATCCATGCCCCACAGCTGGCCGCAGCCGCCGGTGATGGTGATGCCGTTTTCGGAAATGTCGGAAACCAGCTCCGGGCTGGCCTGTTCCATCACGGACAACACTTCCTCCGCGATCTGCCGGGCAGGCCGGCGGAGCACCTCGTAAATCTCCGTGGAGGTCAAGGTGACCATCTTGGGCATACCGGTTTTGAAGTCCCGGCCCTTGACGTTCATGCTGCGCTCCTCATCCCGGGGATAGACCTGGCCGATCTGAATTTTGATATTCTCCGCGGTGACCTGGCCGATGACCACACCGTGCTGGCGGCGGACGTACCGGGCGATCATTTCGTCAAAATAGTTCCCCGCGATCTTCAAGGAGGAGGACACGGCCACGCCGTTCATGCTCAGCACCGCGATGTCCGTGGTGCCGCCGCCGATGTCCACCACCATGTGTCCGCTGGCGCCCCGGATGTCCAATCCCGCTCCCAGGCCCGCGGCCAGAGGCTCCTCGATCAGAAACACACGGCGGGCGCCGGCCTCGATGGCGGCGTTGATGACGCTGCGCTCCTCCACCTCGGACACACCGGAGGGAACAGAGACGACCACACGGGGCTTGGGGGTGAAGATGCCCGCCTTGGTGGCGGTTTTGAACATCTCCGACAGCATCCGCACCGTCATTTCGTGGTCGGAGACGATGCCGTCCTTCAGCGGGTGCATGGCCACCACGTTGCCGGGGGTACGGCCCAGCATGTTCCGGGCAGCGGCGCCCACCTGCAAAATCTTACCGGTATTCTTGTCCACCGCCACCACGGAAGGCTCCCGAACCACCAGACCCTTGCCGTCGGCGTAGATCAAAACGTTAGAGGTACCCAGGTCTACGCCCAGGTCATTGGAAAACATAGAAAACAGAGACATAATGACACCTTTACTTTCGTGCTGCCGCGACTGCGGCGCAATGTACTTCTTTCGCCCCGGCTGTACGCAGAATCCGGGCTGCTTCTCCCGCTGTGGCCCCTGTGGTCAGGATATCATCCAGCAGCAAAACCCGCTTTCCGGCAACCTCCTGCCCCGATACCATTTTGTAGACACCCAGCACATTGGCCCGGCGCTGGGCAGCATCGGAAATGCCGGACTGGGGGCGGTTGTGGCGAATCTTCTTCAGCAGCCGAACCGGTTCCATTCCCAGCTCGGCCCCCACTGCCCGCGCCAGCAGTTCTACCTGGTCATAACCCCGGCGGACTTTCCGGAGGCGGCTGACCGGCACCCAGGTAAGGACATCAAAGCCCTCCGGGTGGGTCTTAAGCAGCTTCATCGCCAGGAATCTGCCATAGACGGACGCAAAGGAGCGGGCATTGTGGAACTTATAACGCAGGAGACTCTTCCTTACGTACCCTTCATAATACCAGACAGCGGCGAAACTGTCAAGAAATTGCAGCGTACTTTTCCGGTTTGGATACTCCGGAGCCTCCACCCGGCACTGCCTGCACAGGTCGGATTCCTCTTTTTCCAGCAATTTTCCGCACAGCACGCACTTGGGCGGAAACAGCAGCCGGGTCAGCCAATGGTAGAATCTCATCTGGTTCCTCCCTGTTTGTTTGCCCGTTTAGGCGTATACTTTCCACGCTGTCGCCTGCGTGCTTGTCCATTCCAAATTCCATCTCAGTCGGGTCAATCCCCCACTTTTCCCTGGAGCCGAAGCTTCAGGCCGGTGTAACGGCGGTTTTTGGAGACGTTCTGGGTCATGGTCGCCACAGTCTCCTCCCGGCCCACAAGAATCAGCAGCTCTCTGGCCCGGGTAATCGCGGTATACAAAACACTGCGGCTGAGCAGGTAGGGAGAACCGTTCCAGGCCGTCAGAATCACCGCCCGGTACTCGCTGCCCTGGCTTTTGTGAACCGTCATGGCATAGGCAGGCTCCAGCTCGTTCAGCTGGGTAAAATCATACGTTGCCTCCCGGTCATCAAAGGAAACGGTCATGGTTTCCCCGCCGGTGTCAATCTGCCGAATGATGCCCACGTCCCCGTTGAAAATGCCGGTTCCCACCGCGCTGCCATCCCGCTTCTTCCACAGGATGTCGTAGTTGTTGCGGATCTGCATCACCCGGTCGCCTTCCCGGAAAATAAAATCCCCAAAGGCCCGCTCCTTTTTCCCCTCCGATGGCGGGTTGAGGGCCTCCTGGAGCATTTTGTTCAGACGAATCGTGCCAACCCCTCCCTTTCGGGTGGGAGACAGCACCTGGATCTGGTCAGCGGGAATGCCCATGTTCTTGGGCAGCCGGGTGGTGCACAGATCCCGAATCAGCTGGCCCACCGCCTCCTCGCTCTGGCGGCGCATGAAGAAAAAGTCGCTGGTGACGGTTTTCAGCTCCGGCAGCTCCCCCCGGTTGACCCGGTGGGCATTCATGACGATTAGGCTCTGCTGGGCCTGGCGGAAAATCTCCGTCAGCCGCACCGTGGGCAGCTGACCGCTGCGGAGCATGTCGCTGAAGGGAAACCCAGGCCCCACCGGCGGCAGCTGATCTGGATCCCCCACCAGAATCAGCCGTTTTCCCTTGGGAATGGCCTGGAGCAGGGCATACAGCAGTTCCACGTCCACCATGGACATCTCGTCCACGATCACCACGTCCGCTTTTAAGGGGTTGTCCGCATCCCGGACGAAAAACATGTTTCCGGTATTGGGATCAATGCTGGCTTCCAGCAGGCGGTGAATGGTGGAGGCCTCCTCCCCGGTCACCTCCGTCAGCCGCTTTGCCGCCCGGCCCGTGGGGGCAGCCAGCAGGCAGCAAAGCTGCATCTGGCCCAAAAGGGACAATATTCCATTCAAAATGGTGGTCTTGCCGGTGCCGGGGCCGCCGGTAATCAGCAGCAGCCCGGAGGTTGCCGCCTCCCGGATGGCCTGCTCCTGCTGGGCCGAGTAGGCCACGCCGCTTTCCTCCGCCACCGTGCGCATTCTCTTTTCCAGATCCGGCGGTGCCGGGAAGGTCTGCGCCGCGAAGGACAGCAGGCTCTGGGCGCAATAGCTTTCCGCCTCGTGGAGTCTGGGCAGGTAGATCACGGTGATCCCCGCCAAGCGCTCCCGAATCAGCCGATCCGCATCCAGTAGTCTGCCAATGCCCTGCCGGACGCTTTCCGCCTCCACGGACAGCAGCTGGCAGGTGGCCGCCGTCAGCTTTTCCTCCGGCAGGAAGCTGTGGCCCGCCGTGAGGTTGTAATTCAGTTCAAACAGGATGCCCGCTTCCACCCGCCGGGAATCGTCCCCTGCCACGCCCAGGGCAATGGCAAACCGATCCACCGCTCCGAAGGGGGCATCCAGCCCCTCGTCCATCAATAGGTAGGGGTCGTCATACAATAGCTCAATGGTGCTCTCTCCATATAATTTATAGGTACGCACCGCCAGCTCCGCGGGCAGCTGATGCAGGGCGAAAAATTCCATCAGCTGCCGCATCCCCACCTGGAGCTTAAATTCCTCGCCGATGGCCCGGGCTTTTTCCCGGGAAATCCCCGGCACCTCCGCCAGCCGCTCCGGCTCCCGCTCCATGACTGCCAAGGTCTCGGCGCCAAAATGCTCCACAATCCTCCCTGCCATTTTGGGGCCGATGCCCTTGATGACCCGGCTGCTGAGATAGCTTAGGATCTCCATGGCGGTCTGGGGCAGCAGACGCTCCAAAAATTCCGCCTCAAATTGGCGGCCATAGCTGGAATGGGTGCTCCATTTTCCCGTAACCATCAGCCGCTCGCCCACCGCGGGCAGCGGGATGGTTCCCACCACTGTCACATTCTGGCCGCCGCCCACGTTCAGCCGCAGCACCGCATAGCCATTTTCATAATTCTGATAAATCACCGCGCTGATCGCGCCCTGGATGATCTCCAATTCTTCCGTCAAATGTCTCCGCTCCTATTCCAAGCCTTTCCGGCAATTCCGACAGGCTGTAGATTTCAATTCCCTTTTTCGTTAGATACGCCCGCTGCTTGGGGGAAAGGCCCAGATCCGCCAAAATCAGCGGGCAATTCACCAGCCCGACGCTTCGCAGCCACAGATACACCGGCACGAAGCCCATGTCCCCCGGCTCAGCCGGATACACAAGCCACCTGCCCCGGCAAACCGGCAGCAGCCAGCCAAACGCCGCCCACAGCACACCGAAGGCCCCCAGCGCCGACAGCGCGCCAATCAGAAAATACCATACCACGCCCCATCACCTCTCTATATCCTATGGGCGCGGGGCAACGAATGTTCCTTTTTATTCTACTACATCCAACGGAAAATGAAAAGACCTTTTCTTCCCAACCTCCCCCGTGTGCGCAATTTTTCACACAGAATTCATAAATTAGCCTTGAATCTCGACAGCAAATCGGATATAATATATCTTGATTGTCAAGCTGAGGGTACACGGATACCGGCAGGAGGAATTATGCGTTTTTTAAGTCTTTTGATGTGGGTCGGGCAGTTTGGGTTTTCCGTGATTTTCCCCACCTTGTTCTTTCTTCTGCTGGCGGTTTGGCTGCAAAATACCTTTGGCCTGGGGCCGTGGATTTTGGTGGTGTTGGGTATTCTCGGAATTCTCACCTCCATCAGCACCACCCGCTCCTGCCTGCGCTCCCTGCGCAAGGCGGCAGAGGATGCCTCCTCCCGGGAACCCCCGCCCATTGCCTTCAACGACCATCATTAACCCCTCTGGAAAAGGACGCTCTCTATGAAATTACAACCTGCCTCCCGAAAGGAGATCACCCGCATCACCATCGGCACCCTGGTCTGCGACGGCATTCTCATCGCCGCGCTGTTTCTGCTGAGTCTGGTGGGTGTGGGACAATTTGACGCCGTCCGCATTCTGCTGGGCGCTGCCTGCGGCTCTTTGCTGGCCGTGCTGAATTTTACCATTTTGTGTCTGACGGTGCAAAGCGCCGTGGGCATGGAAAACAAGCGGAAAATGAAGGCCCGCTTTCAGCTCAGCTACAACCTCCGCCTGCTGATCCAGGCTGCCTGGGTGGTTGCCGCTTTTCTGATTCCCCAGATTCATTTTGTCGCCGGTGCGGCTCCCATTCTGTTCCCCAATGTGGTGATTTACTTCCTGCAATTCACCGGAAAGCTGATGCCCAAGGAGGAACAGGGCCAGGAACCGCCAAAGGAACCGTAATCGTACTTGTGAAGTGAGGTTTTTGTTATGATGGATTTATCAATCAACGGCGCGAAGGTTTTGGCCACCATCGAGAACGTGCCTCTGTTTGGCACCGTGCAGATCACCCAGACGCTGGCATGCAGCTGGCTGGTACTGCTGATTATTTCCGCGCTGTGCATCTGGCTGGGCTCGGGGCTGAAGGTCACGGGTATCTCCCGGAAACAGGCCGTGGCGGAAATGGCTGCCACCAGCCTGCTGAACTTCGTCCGGGGCAATATGGGCACGAATTTTGACCATTACATCCCGTTGGTTGGCACCATTTTCGTAACCAGTGTGGTTTCCAACCTCATCAGCCTGCTGGGCATCTGGAGCCCCACCGCCGACTTGATGACCGAGCTTGCCTGGGCCTTGGTGGTGTTCGTGCTGATTACCTACCACAAGATCAAGGCCTCCGGCATCGGCGGCTATCTGAAGGGATTCCTGGATCCCATCTTCGTCATGGCCCCCATCAACGTCATGAGCGAGTGCTTCACCCCCATCTCCATGGCCTGCCGTCACTTCGGCAACATTCTCTCCGGCACGGTCATCAGCGCCTTGATCTACGCCGCCCTGGCCGTTGCCAACAACGCCCTGTTCGGTTTCCTGGGCTCCAGTCTGATCGCCGCGGTGATTCTGGCCATGGTAGGCGCCGGCGTGCTGTTCTATGGCCGGAAGGCAAAGAAGAAGTTCTTCTTTGTCCTGGGCATCATTCTGGCAGTGCTGGGCGTTCTTGCCGTGCTGACCAACCTGGGCGCCACCTATCCCTGGCTGATGGTCGGCATTCCCGCCATTCCCAGTTTGTATTTCGACTGGTTCGGCGGCTGCATCCAGGCCTTTATCTTCTGCACCCTGACCACCCTATTCATCAAACAGGCCGCGGGTGAATAACCCCCTGGCCATTTGAATAAAACACGAATTTCATTTTTAGGAGGAACTATCTTATGAACGAAATGCAGATTTTGGCAAAGGGCATCGCTCTGGCTGGCTGCGCCATCGGCGCTGGTCTGGCTCTGATCGCTGGTGTCGGCCCTGGTATCGGCGAAGGTAACTGCGCCGCCGCCGCTTGTGAGGCCGTGGGCCGTCAGCCCGAGTGCAAGGGCGACGTCACCAGCACCATGATTCTGGGCATCGCCCTGTCTGAGACCACCGGTATTTACGGCTTCGTTACCGGCCTGCTGCTGATCTTTGCCGCTCCCGGTATGTTCATGAACTACCTGGGCTGATTTCCGATCGACAAAAACCGATTATTGACCGGAAGGAGGCCAATCAATGGAAACAATTTATCAGTCCCTGGTGGCGGTAAATCCCGTAACACTGATTGCCCAGATTTGCAACCTGTTTATCCAGCTGTTCATATTCAAGAAGTTCTTTTGGGATAAAATCCTGGCCATTCTGGATCAGCGCCGCCAGGCCGCTGACCAGGAGATCTCTGATGCCAAGGCAGCCCATGCCGAGGCAGACGCCATGAAAGCCACCTACGAGCAGAATATGAAGCAGGCGCAGGAAAAGGCTGACAGCATTCTGGCCAATGCCCAGAAAACCGCTACATTGCGCAGCGAGGAGATCATCGGCCAGGCCCAGGCGGCCGCGGCTCAGATCAAGTCCAAAGCGTCCGCCGATATTGCGCTGGAAAAGAAAAAGGCCATCAACGACGCCAAGAATGAGATTTCCGGACTGGCCATGGCCATCGCCGGCAAGGTGGTGGAGCGGGAGCTGAATCCTGCCGACCAGGCCGGGATGATCGACCGTTTCATCGACGAATTGGGTGATAACGTATGACAGAAGTGGGAAGCGTTTACGGCCAATCGCTGTATGAGCTTGCCAGGGATGAAGCCTTAAGCACGCGCATTGGGGAGCAGCTTGGGGTTTTGCAAGCCAGCTTTCACCAGGAGCCGGACTTCATTCGGCTTCTCTCCTCCCCCAATCTGACCAAAGCAGAGCGCTGCCAGATTCTGGACGACAGCTTCCGTGGCAAGGTGCACCCGTATCTTCTGAATTTTCTAAAAATTCTGACGGAAAAGGGTTACATGCGGCATTTTGACGATTGCTGCCACGCCTTTACCGACCGCTATGATGCGGATCACGATATTGTGCGGGTACGCGCCGTCACAGCTGTGGCCCTCAGCCCGGAGCAGGAAGCCAAGCTCACAGAAAAATTGCAAAAAACCACCGGCAAGCAGATCATTCTGCAAAACCGGATCGACCCCGCAGTCCTGGGCGGAATCCGCCTGGACTATGACGGTCAGCGCCTGGATGATACCGTGTCCCACCGCATGGACGCCATCCGGGAACTGCTGAACAAAACCGTACTCTGACGAGAAAGCAGGGACTGTATGGAACTTAGACCCGAAGAAATCACAAAAATCATTCGTAGCCAGATCAAAAACTACGAAAACAAAATGGAAGTAAGCGAAACCGGCGTGGTCATCCTGGTGGGCGACGGCATTGCCAAGGCCTCCGGCCTGGACAAGTGCATGTCCGGTGAGCTTGTGGAATTCCCCGACGGCTCCTTCGGCATGGCCCAAAACCTGGAGGAGGACACCGTCTCCATCGTCATTCTGGGCAGCGACCAGGGCATTAAGGAAGGCGACACCGTCAAGCGCACCGGACGGGTGGTTTCCGTCCCCGTGGGCGAAAAGCTGATCGGCCGCGTGGTCAACGCCCTGGGCGAGCCCATCGACGGCAAGGGCGCCATTGAGGCGGAGGCTTACCGCCCCATCGAAGCCCCCGCCCCCGGCATCATTGAGCGGCAGCACGTCTCCCGCCCTCTGCAGACCGGTATCAAGGCCATCGACTCCATGATCCCCATCGGCCGGGGCCAGCGTGAGCTGATTATCGGCGACCGCCAGACCGGCAAAACCACCATCGCCA
>CAMEWZ010000070.1 GCA_945946745.1 uncultured Clostridia bacterium
TTCTCCTTGAGGAGAAGCTGTCAAAAATCTTTGATTTTTGACTGATGAGGTGTGCAGTAGAAGGTTGCAAGGATGGGGAGCTTTCGGCGAATTCGTAACCTGGTAACGCCGCTATCGCGGCTACACCTCATCCGACCCGGCTTACGCCGGGCCACCTTCTCCTCAAGGAGAAGGCTTTGGGCTGGTTCGACAAATTGTAATTTAGCGGCGAGTCGCCGCTGACAATGCGTGCCCGGGCTGGGTGGTAATCGTTACGCCATTAGGTACCGCTCGGTATCGTTACGGCGGTACAATTGTAATTAATTGCGCAGCAGCCTTGGCTCCCCCTATGGGGGAGCTGGCACGGCGTTAGCCGTGACTGAGAGGGCCCTCTCCGCCCCCATAGGGGGCACCTCTCCCATAGGGAGAGGCAAGGGGCTGACCGATAAACACCAATTTACCGCAGTAACGATACCGAGCTGTACCCAATGGTGTAAGGATTATTGCCAGGCTGGCGTACGCATTGTCTGCGGCCACTGGCCGCCGATACCGAGCGTGGCGCTCCGCGCAGCGAATCAAAAATATCTATGATTGCCAGTGGCAATCATACCATAATTTTCACCCAATGGTGTAACGAATACAGGCCAGCCTGCGCACGCATCTGCGGCGGGCCATGCCCGCCGCTGGTTAACCGGCCTGGTTTTCGAAGGCGGTGACTTCGCTGGCGGCGTCCATTTCGTAGTAGCTCAGCAGGATCTTCTCGGCGATGGGGGCCAGGGAGGAACCGTGGGCTACCTTTTCGCCGAAGATGGCCACAGCGACGTCCGGCTCGGTCTCGTCGGCCCGGTGGGAGAAGCAGATGAAGGCGCCGTGGTCAGAGCCGCCGGAGGCGTGCTGGGCGGTGCCGGTCTTGGCGTAGACAATGACCTCGCCTTTGAGGGGCCATACGCCGTCGTAGTCGTCAAGCTGGTCGGCAAAGCCGCCGAAGTACTTCTGGGCGGTGCCGCCGGCGGTGGTGACGACCTTGCGCATACCGCTCCAGTAGGTTTCGATGGTGGTGGGCTGCATTTCCAGCTGATTGACGATCTGCGGCTGGTTCTCGTAGATCAGGGTGCGGTAGTCCGAGGACACCACACGGCTCAGGAAGGTGGCCTTCATCCGGGTGCCCTTGTTGGCCAGGGTGGAGGCGTAGACGCAAAGCTGCAAGGGGGTGAACCGGTTTTCGCCCTGTCCGATGGCGCCCAGGATCTTATCGCCTGCGCCGAAGGACACGTCAACACCGGTTTTGTAAACCTGCTTTTTCCGTTCGGGGGTGTTGCGGTAGCCGGTTTTTTCCACCAGCTCGATGCCGGTAGGCTCGCCGAGGCCCAGGGCCTGGGCAGTCTCGTCCATCATCTGCCAGGTCAAACGGTCGCCCAGCTCGTAGAAGAAGTAGTTGCAGGAATAGCAAAGAGCCAGGGTGCCGTCAATGCTGCCGTGGGTGGCCTTGCTGCTGGTCCAGAACAGACAGGCGGGAGAGAAGCCGGGGTACTTGGTGAACACGCCCTCGTCCTTGATCTCCTCGCCGGGGGACAGAACCCATTCGCCCTTGCTGTTCCGGTTTTCCATGGCGGCGATAAGGGTACACATTTTGTAGGTGGAGCCGGGGGCGTATTCCGCGCCGAAGGCCCGGTTGAAGAAGGGGTTGTAGGGATTGGCCTCGATTTCCGCCCAATCCTCATGCATGGTGGCCAGATTGTAGGTGGGGTAGCTGGCGCAGGCAAGGATGTTGCCGGTTTTGCATTCCATCACAATCACCGCCGCGCCCTGGGCGTCCAGACCCACGTGCTCGCCCACTTCCGTGTTGATCTGGGGGTCGGTGATCCGGGCCATGACCTCGGCCAGGGCGTCCTCCGCCACCTCCTGGATCTTGATATCCAGAGTGGTTTCCACGTTGTTGCCCGCCACCGGCTCCTTGGTGCCGATGACGTTGCCCTTTTCGTCGGTTTCCTTGGCGTAATACTGCTTGATGATGGCGCCTTCCCGGTTAACAACGTCCACACGGGTGCCGTCAATGCCGTGAAGGTATTCCTCGAAGGCTTCCTCAAAGCCGGACTGGCCCACCATGGCGTCCATGGAGTAGTTCTGATCCTTGAATTTGGCCCATTCCTCGTCGTCCATACCGCCGAGGTAGCCCAGTACATGGGCGGCGTACTTGGTGTGGTATTCCCGCACGGTGGAGGATTCCACCATCAGACCGGGGGTGTTCAGCTCCAGAATGGCGGACAGAACCTCGTCGGACACGTCCTCCATAAAGGTATAGGTGGGCAGGTAGGTGATGCCGCGCAGATCAAATTCGTAGCGCATACCGATGACTGCCCGGGCATCCTCGTCGGACCATTCCTCGGGGATTTTATAGCGGTCACGCATTTTCCCCACCAGCAGCGGCGCGGTGATGTCCGAGTCCAGACCCCGATCCACCATGAACTGCTGGAAATAGTTCTGCCAGGAGGTGTTGAAGTTGGTGAGGGTATACTCAAAGGGACGGGTGCCGGTTACGGGGAAATGGTCGTTATAGGTTACGTTCAGCTCCTTGCACTTCTGCACCAGGCGGTACAGCGCTTGGTTGGCATCGGAGTAGGAATTAATAACATAGTGGTTGAATACCAGGTCATAGGAGGCCCGGTTGCCCACCAGCACGTTGCCGTTGCGGTCCAGGATATCGCCCCGGGCAGCACGGACGGTGGTCAAGGTGGTATAAACCTGGGTGTTGTCGTTGTTGCCGTCGGTTTCCACGATCTGGATCATAAACAGCTTTCCAGCGAACAGAACCAGGATAAATGCGAACAGAGCCAAAAACAGATAGGCCCGGAAGCGGCTTATTCTTTCCATGTGTTACCTCCAATCAGGCCGATCTTATAGATCAGGGAATAAAGGGGAATCAGCGTCAGCACGCTGTAAAGCCCGGTGAACAGGAAATGGGGCAGGCGGCTCCAGAGGGTCAAGCCGGTCATCACCCCGACCAGGAATAGCCCCAGCTCGTAGAGCATCATGGCAATGCTGGTACAAAGAAGGATGGAGCCGCGGCTGCGGTGCAGATACATCTGCCGCAGTAGGGCGATCAAGGTGCCCAGAAAGGTCATCAGTCCCACGCAGAAGGCGCTGGGCGCGGAGCCGGAGAGGTAGTACAGCGTGGAGGCGATCAGCACGAACAGGCTGCCCACCTCGGTGCCCTCCAGAATGGTGATGAGCAAAATGGCGCTGACCGCCAGATCGGTGGTGCCGCCAAAGAGGCGGAACCGGCTCATCACCACATCCTGTACCACCAGGCACACGATGATGGTCAGGATATACAGCGCCCACTTGGCCAGCCGCAGCCGCTGTAGGGCGGTGAGCCGGAGGGTCTTGACCCAAGTGGCGGTTTTGGGATCAGGTTTGAATTCGGAGGACTTCCTCCGTCGTTGAAACATAGCCATAGTGAATGCCTCAGCCCAGATTCTCCACGGGGGCGGTGGTTTCCGCCGGGGGCTCCGTGGATTCGGTGGCGGTGGTTTCGGTGGTGGTTCCTCCGGTGTCGGTGGCGTATTCGGTGATGATGAAGATCTGCTCCAGGGAGCTGATCTCCGCGGCGGGATCCAGCAGAGCGAACTTGGCCACGCCGGTTTCCTCAAAGCCCGCGTCCACCACGTAGCCCATAATCAGACCCCGGGGGTACACGGTAGAGCCGGAGGTCACCACCTGATCCTGGTTGCGGATGATGGCGGAGGAGGGCAGGTAGTTCATTTTCAGCAGCTTTTCGTTGCCGTCAATGTAACCGCCGCGGACCATGCCGTTGTAGCCGGAGGTGGCGATGGTGCCGGAGATCTCCAGGGTGGAGTCCAGCACGGTGGTCACCTCGGCATAGTTGGCTCCGGCGGCAGTGACCAGGCCCACCACTTCGCCGTTGGCGGTGACGGCGCACATGTTCTCCTGAATGCCGGAGGTGGTGCCCCGGTTGATGGTGAGGGTGTTCTCCCAGTCGGTGGAGCTCCAGCCGATGATATAGGCATCCACCATTTTGTAATCCTCATGGACGGTTTTTACATCCAGTGCCTTGCGCAGACGCTCGTTTTCCCGGGAGACGGAGTCCGCCTGACGGGCCACGTCCTCCATTTCGGCAATGCGCTTTTTCAGCACCTCGTTTTCCGCCTCCAGCGCTTCGTAGCGGAACATGTAGCTGTAGTATTTTTCTGCCGTATTGGTCAGCGCGGTGCCCGCCGCCTTAAAGGGGGCCAGAACGCCTTGCACCACCAGGTGGGGGATGGTCGTGTTGGTAATGCCGCTGACAATGGCCAGCGCCGCGGTGAGCAGCGCCGCGATCACCAGGATGATTTTCACCCGGGTGCTGAACAGGTTTCTCATAGTGTGTCCTCCATCCCTTCCGGCAGCAGCCGCTTCAGCGTCTGACTCAGGCGGCAGACCGGAAGGCCCATAACATTATAATAGTCGCCCGCGATTCTTTCGCAGAACAGCGCCGCGCCGCCCTGGATGCCGTAAGCGCCGGCTTTGTCCATGGGTTCGCCGGAGGCGACGTAGGTTTCGATTTCTCTCTGGCTCAGAGGCCGAAAATGCAGATCGGTCACTTCGGTGAAGGTCTCGATCTGGCGGCCTCGGAGCACGGTGCAGCCGGTCATCACCTGGTGATCCCGGCCGGACAGCAGGGAAAGCATGGCGATGGCCTCCTCCCGGCTGTGGGGCTTGCCCAGCACCCGGCCGTCGCAGACCACAATGGTATCGGCGGCCACAACGGCGTCGTCTTCCTCCCGGGCCACCGCCAGGGCCTTGGCCCGGCTCACCCGGGCCACCTCGTCAAAGGGCGGCTTGCCGGGGTCCATGGTTTCGTCAATATCCGCTGCCCGAACCACAAAGGGAATCCCGAACAGGGACATAAGCTCTTTCCGCCGGGGAGAGGCGGAGGCTAGAATCAGTTGCATACATTGCGCCTTTCTTGTAAAGTCAGTTGACAGTTGACAGTGAAAAGTGGACAGTTGAGGTGTCCCTTCGGGACATATTAAAAAAATGCTTATCGACTTGATTCGGCAAAATAAGGGTGAGCTTGGCTCCCCCTCTGGGAGAGGCAAGTACTTGTGCGGATGAAAGCCGATAATCTGAAATCATTTTATCAAAATACGCCTTACGCAGTATTTTGGACAATATTGAAATCCATTCCGAAGGAATACCATAACTTTCCACTTTCCACTGTCAACTGTCCACTCAAATTTGCCTTGCTGCTTACTCTACGCCTCTGAGGTACAGTCCTCTGGTGCACGCGCCGGGGTCGAAGGGCTCGGGGTTGAGGTAGTCAGCCAGGATGCGGTCTACTTCCCGGCTGTTTTCCGTGGTGAAGTACAGCCGCACCGCCCACAGTCCCAGCTTGGCCAGGTCATCCTGGCGATCCAGCCAGCTTAGCTTCTTGCCGTTGAGCAGCACGCTGCGGCAGCTGTCCCCGTCCCGAATGATGGGGAAATCCGCGCCGGTTTTATCGGTGAGCTTGGTGGTGGCCATGTCGCAGGTGCATTCTCCCGTGCGGCCCCGGATCAGACAGTGCTCCGTGACCATCAGCGGCAGGCGGCCATAGGCAATCAGCTCGGCATTTACGGCCTTGCTCAAGTCCCGGATCTGGGGCAGGGTGGCCTCAAAGCTGACGGTGGCGGAGGCCAGCTCCAGGGAACGCAGCACGTTCATGGTGCCGGAGTTGTAAACGTTCAAGCCAAAATCCCCGTGGATGCGCATATCCGCCTCCCGAACGGGCAGCAGCAGGCCCAGGTTTCCCACCAGGGCATCCTTGACGCCCAGGGCGCGAAGCTTGGTCAGCCCCGCTTTGAATTTGGGCATCTCCCCGTCGTGGACGATCCGGGGCAGCGCCACCGCCAGACGGCCCCGCTGAACCAGCCGCGCCGTCATGGCGTCGTCGGCCAGCAGAATGTGCATGGGCACATAGAGCATGGCGGTTTCCAGATTGAGAAGTCCCGGGGTCAGCTGCTCCCGGGTGGTGACCTGCACCGTCAGACCGGGCAGACCCTTGGGGCCTTTGTATTCGGGCACGGGCTTGGGCTTGCGGATGGGCTGCTCCTCCCGCCGGGCCCGCAGGGCAGTGAGCTGGTTCAGCACGTCCCGGCGCATGGCGTTTACCGCCGCGGCGGAGATGATCAGCCCCGGCTCCACATGGGTGCGCACCTCGGCGCAGCGGAAGGGGGTGCCGCCGGTTTTTGCCACCCGCTGGGCCAGCATCGCGCCGGTCAAGGGCAGGTTCCGGGCCAGCTCCGGACGGGGGCCGTCGCTGCGGCAGGTGCGGCCTTCCGGGTCTGTGGCGGTGAGGTAGCTGCCGTCAACGGATACCACCGCCCGGAATTTCAAATCCACCAGTGGGGTTTCGCCGGCCTCATAGGACTGGCGGGCGGCCTGGAGCCACTGGGGATCCTCGGTGGTTTCCTGGCGGGTGCCGAACATGGTTTCGTCGATACGGCTGGTGTAGTACCCGTCGGTGAAGCCCTGGCGGTTGAAGGCGGTCATCAGCGCGTCCATCATAGGCTTGGTGACAACTCCTTCGTCCAGCGCCTTGCGGTAGACGGCGGTGACGGTGGCCACGTATTCCGGCCGCTTCATCCGGCCCTCCAGCTTCACGGAGGCCACGCCCATGGCTTCCATTTCCTTCAGATAATGCACCAGGCAGTTGTCCTTTAGGCTTAGGGGGTATTTCTCCTGCCAGCGGGCGTAGCCGTAGCTCTGGCGGCAGGGCTGGGCGCAGCGGCCCCGGTTGCCGGAGCGGCTGCCGATGACGGCGGACAGGTAGCACTGGCCGGAATAGCACATGCACAGCGCTCCGTGGCCGAACACCTCGATCTCAATGGGAGAATTGGCGCAGATGTAGCGGATCTCCTCCCGGCTCAGCTCCCGGCTTAAAACCACCCGCTTTAAGCCCATGGCGGCGCACAGCTGCACCCCGGACAGGGAGTGGACGGTCATTTGGGTGGAGCCGTGGACGGGCATCTTGGGCGCGATCTGGCGGCACAGCTGTACGATGCCCAAGTCCTGGACAATGAAGGCGTCAATGTTGTTCTGAGCGGCGTGGCGGATCAGCTCCGCCGCCTCCTTCATTTCCCGGTCAGACACCAGGGTGTTCAAGGTCAGATGCACCTGAACGCCCCGGACGTGGCAGTATTTCACCGCCTCCACCAGGGTCTGGGGGGTAAAGTTTTTCGCGCTTTGGCGGGCGTTCAGATTGCCAACGCCCAGATACACCGCATTGGCTCCGTTCTGCACCGCTGCCCGAAGGGCCTCCATAGACCCGGCAGGCGCCAACAATTCCAGCATAGCTTTTCTCTCCGTTCCTTTATATACGCATACTCCGTCAGCTTATATTAATGTACAGTATAGCATACCGCTCAGAAAACTTCCAGCCCTTCTGGAAGAATTCAGAAAGAATTCAAGAAAAGTTAAAAAGCACCGGGAAAAATTGTGCCCGAAATGGGAAAAACACACAATATTTAGGGCCATGCGGTAATATCACCAAAAATCCCCCCATGGGGGATGGAAAAAAGCCGGGAAATGTGGTGATTTCTCCGGTTGACAATCCCAGGCCGAATTGGTAGAATAATATCGATACACTATGTTCTGTATGGAGCATGGCGTTCGTCTGTTATTTCTAAAGAATCTTTTGATTAGGAGGAAATCACATTGAAGGATTGGGCATCTTTAATCACCATCGAGGAGATGGAAGCTGCCACCAACTCTCTGCTGGAAACCGCACAGAAGGTTGGTGCCGATACCTGGCAGCAGCGTGTTAAGAACCAGACTCCTCACTGCGGCTTCGGCGAAAGCGGCACCTGCTGCCGGATCTGCTCCATGGGCCCCTGCCGCATCACCAAGAAGGCTCCCCGGGGCATCTGCGGCTGCGATGTGCACGGCATCGTAGGCCGTAACTACCTGCGCTTCACCGCCGGCGGCGCCGCCACCCACTCTGACCACGGCCGTGAAATCATGCACACCCTGTACCAGACCAAGGAAGGCGGCAACTA
>CAMEWZ010000071.1 GCA_945946745.1 uncultured Clostridia bacterium
GGATGCCTGCCAGGATCTGCTGCTGTTCTACAGCCACAAGCAGGGCAAGCTGGTTACGCTGAAGGAATATGTGGAGGCCATGCCCGAGGGCCAGGAGAAGATTTATTTCGTGCCCGGCGAGAACAAGGATCGTCTGGCCAAGCTGCCCCAGGTGGAGACCTTGACCAAGAAGGGCTATGATGTGCTGCTGTTCACCGAGGATGTGGACGAGTTCATCCCCCAGACGCTGATGACCTATATGGAGAAGTCCTTCTGCAACGCGTCCTCCGAGGATTTGGGCTTGCAGACCGAGGAGGAGAAGAAGGAGGCCGAGGAAAAGGCCGAGGAGCTGAAGGGCCTGCTGACCTTCGTGAAGGAGGCCTTGGGCGATAAGGTCAAGGAGGTTAAGCTTTCCGCCGACCTGGGCAGCCATCCCGCCTGCATGACCCCCGACGCCGGCATGAGCTTCGAGATGGAAAAATACATGAAGCGGGTGAATCCGGAATTTGCCTATCCCGTAGGCCGGATTCTGGAGCTGAACCCCGACCACGAGGCTGTGCAGGCCATGCAGAAGGCCATGACCGAGGATCCGGTGAAGGCCAAGGACTATGCCGAGCTTCTGATGTACCAGGCCCAGCTCATGGCGGAGCTGCCTCTGGAGGATCCGTTTGCTTACACCGAACTGGTGTGCAAGCTGATGCGCTGATAGCCAACACCGCCGGAGGGGCATTCGCCCCTCCGGCGTTATCTTGGAAAGGGGATTGCTTTTGCAATCGCTGTGTGGTAAACTGGGTAAAAAGAATGTCTGGCATTCGGTCGGCATAGAATAGATATAAGGAGGATTATGGAATGATGTATTCAAATGAACTGGCCATGGGGATTGTGTCCGGCCTGCTGGCCGGTATTCCGTCCTTGCTCTTTGGCGTAGCGGTGTATGTACTCACCGCCCTGTCCCTGTATACCATCGCCCAGCGGCGGGGATTGAATCGGCCCTGGCTGGCGTGGATCCCGGTGGTGAACAGCTGGATCCTGGGTTCTCTGTCTGACCAGTATCGGTACGTGGTAAAGGGCGAAAACCGCTCCAAGCGGAAGCTTTTGCTGGTGATGAGCATTTTGTCCGCAATCTTAAGCACCGTTTTGTGCGTGATGTGTGTGGCCGTGGCGGTGCAGGCCGTTTTCGGTGTCCTGCAAGGGTTCCAGGCGAACTACCTGGTGCGGACGGTTATGGACTATGTGATCAGCCTGCTGGGACTTTTGCTGGTGCAGCTGGGGGTTATGATCGCCTACGCTGTCATCCGTTTTATGGCCCTGTATGACGTGTATAAGTCTCTGGATCCGGCCAACAGCGTGCTGTATCTGGTGCTGAGCATTTTGGTCAGCCCCACGGAGCCTTTCTTCCTGTTCTTTAACCGGAACAAGGACACCGGAATGCCGCCCCGCCGTCCGGCCCCCGAAGCCACCCCCCAGCAGCCCCGGCAGGAGCCTTGGGAGACCGACAATAAAGATTACCTGTAAAAAGCACCCCGCAATCCAGATGGATTGCGGGGCGTTTCTATAGCTGTGTGATTATTCCTCGTAGGTGGCGGCCAGATCGGCGTAGTAGGCCATCATCTCTTCCTCGGTGTCGAAGTTGGCCACATACATCTGGTTGGCCATGGCGCCGGAGAGGGCTTCGGGGATGCGGCCCCACATGACCATCTTGGGGCCGTACTTCATCATGACCTCGTAGTCGTCCAGCTTATAGCGCCGTCCATCCCGGCGGCCGTAGAAGGCGCAGAAGTGGTGGTTGCCGGTGCCCTTGGTGTCCTTGTCAAAGGCCACCATATCCGCCCAGATCTTGTATACATCGGTCTCCTGGGAATAGTTGTACATTTCGGGGGTGTAGCCGCCGGCGGGGCGCATGTTGACCTCCAGGCCCAGAATGTCGCCCTTCTTGCCCAGGCCCTCTTGATCCTCGTTCAGCACGAAGAATTCCAGATGGATGAACCGGGACTTGACGCCGAAAGCCTTGACCGTGGCAAGACCCGCCTGGCGGATCTTCTCCGGCAGCTCCTTGACCAGATAGTACACGGAATCGCCGGCGTTGTTGACGATGTCCATCA
Source organism: uncultured Clostridia bacterium (assembly GCA_945946745.1). GTDB lineage: Bacteria > Bacillota > Clostridia > Oscillospirales > Oscillospiraceae > Faecousia. The sequence goes on from CAMEWZ010000071.1 coordinate 2,082, forward strand.
GGGACAGGGGGGTGATGTTGCCGGACTCAAAGAGCATGTTGCCCTGGGAATCCACAATGCCGTCATAGGTCTGGACATAGCCGTTGACGAATTCCTCCATGATGTACACATTGTCGTCCTTGGTGTCGATGAACCACTGCACATCTTCATCGGATTGCAGCTTATAGGTGTTGTTGGCGCCCACGCCGTTGTCGGGCTTGACCACCACGGGATAGCCCACCATGTGGGCAAATTCCAGGGCGTCCTCCAGACCCTCCACCAGATGATACCGGGCGGTGGGGATGCCGGCCTTGGCGTAGTAGGCCTTCATGGCGGACTTGTACTTGATCTTGTCCATTTCGTCCAGCTTGGGGCCGGTGGTGATGTTGAACTCGGTGCGCAGCCAGGCGTCCCGCATGAGCCAGTACTCGTTGTTGCTCTCCAGCCAGTCGATCTTGCCGTACTTGAAGGTGAAGAAGGCCACAGCCTTGAATACCTCGTCGTTGTTTTCCAGGGAGCTGACCTTGTAGTATTCGTGGAGGGAATCCCGCAGCTCCTGGAGCAGCTCATTGTAGGGACAGTCACCGATACCCAGAACCCGCATGCCGTTGTTTTTCAGTTCCCGGCAGAATTTCCAGTAGGTCATGGGGAAGTTGGGGGAAATAAAAATAAAGTTTTTCATCTGTTTACACTCCTTCTATGTAGATACAAGACAGAACCTTGTATCTTATCTTCCGTATCGGTTAACCGAGGAACCAGGGCAGATAGGTTTGCACCATCTTGTACCACCAGGGCCAGTCGTGGTTCACATCCAGGCCCCAGTATTCAAACCGGGTGTGGATGCCCTTGAGGCAGCATACCTCGTCCAGCCAGCGGGTGGAGGCCAGCAGCGGCTCCTCCCAGGCGCCTTGACCGCAGACGATCAAGCTCTTCTGGCTGTTATAAATACCCTTGTAGAAGTGGTCATCGGGCATGTTCTCCAGATACAGGCAGGGGCAGTTGGCGTAGACCAGCTCGTCGCAGTAGTCGCCGAAGAACTCCCGGTTGTCATACAGGCCGGAGATGGCGAAGCAGCTGTCGAACAGGTCGGGGCGGCGGTAGTACAGGTTCGCCGCGTGCATGGCGCCCATGGAAGCGCCGAAGGTCAGGATGCCCTGGTCATAGCCGTTGGCCAGGCCCGCCAGGTGCTTGATGGTGGGTACCATTTCGTTGACTACGTAGTTATACCACTTTTCGTGATTTTCGATGCGCCAGCGGTTGTCCGCGCCGATGGCGGCCCAGGCCTCGTTGTCGATGGTGTCGATGGCGAAGACCATGCACTTGCCGGACTCGATCCAGGGAGCCCAGTAGTCCACCATGTGGAAGGACTCAAAATCCCAGAACCGGCCCGCCTGGCAGGGGATGAACATGACGGGCTTGCCGCAGCTGCCGTAGATTTTGAACTCCATCTCCCGGTTTAAATAGCCGCTCCAATGTTTTTCGTAGCGAATTTCCATTCTATCTCTCTCCTAAAAAGTATTGACGAATTGATCTGCGCGGATCGCACCCTTAAAGCCCCAGACAGTCCATAAAAATGGGGATCTGCTTTTCCCAGCTGGCTTCCGAGTGGTTGCCGTCGGGGACGATGCGGAAGGCCAGATTCACCCGCTTGGTCAGCAGCAGGTGGGCTGTGGAGATCATGGACTCCTGGGTGGCGGCATGGTTGAACATTTCCAGCTCGCCATAGTCCATATAAATGGTGGTGTCCCGGCGGATATGGGCCCGCGCCACCATTTCCAGCACCTTGCCGGGAGCCACCCACAGGCTGGGGGACAGGCAAGCGCCCCGCTGGAAGATATGGTTATACACGCACACACCGTACAGAGCGATCAAGCCGCCCATGGAGGAGCCGGCCAGAATGGTGTTTTTCCGGTCGGGCAGAGTGCGGTAGTTTTCGTCGATATAGGGCTTGAGCGTATTGACCATCCAGTTCATCATGACGCTGCCCTTGCCCTTGATATGGCCGTGTTCGGAATTGGTGTAGGTCATGGGGGCGTATTCCACCAGACGGCGGTTGCCCTCGTGGTTGCATTCCACAGCTACCACGATCAGCTGCTTGCCGGTTTCCTGGAGGTATTTGTTCATGCCCCAGGATTTGCCAAAGGTGGCGTCCTCGTCAAAGAAAACATTGTGCCCGTCAAACATATACATGACAGGATAGCGCTTGTCCGGTTCCTGCTCATAGGAGTCGGGAAGATAGATGTAAGCCCGGCGGGTCTGATCGCCGGACAGCTTTGGAATGGTAACATCCCATTTGATAACCATTGTGTCGGTTGCCTCCCGTAAAAATATGAAGTTGTTCTATAGTATAATTCCCGCAGGGGCAGTTGTCAACACACGGAGGTAGAAAAAGTGCTTTTCTATAAAAAACATCCGCCCATGCAGGGCGGACATTTGGCGTTTTGCCGGAGAGAAAGACCCTTGCTTCCGATAAAAACATTTCGTTTTCATCTCATTTCGCTGAGAAGAATCCACCGGGCAGCAGGTGAATCCCCGCTGCCCGGTGGAAGGATTTAGTGATTGATGTTTTCCAGGGTGAAGCTTACAGGATAATCGACACGCTCACCATTCGCCCACTTGAGCACATCTCCCTCCAGCCAGTAGTGCGTCAAACAGCAACGCACTGTGAAGGTGACCTCCAGTTCTGGCAAGTTTTGACAGCTTTCCGGCAATTCAGAGCCAAAGACACTGGTATAGAATGGATCGACATAAAAAATGCCGTCATTGTCATTGGGATCTGTGTGGGAAAATCCCGGATCTTCCCCGTTCACAAGAACATGATCGGAAACGAAGAAATCATAGGTAGTAAATCCAACGCAGCCATCTTTTTCCAGCTTCTGCCGGATCAATTGCTGATCCTCTTCCCGAGATACATAGTTAGGCCAGTCTGCCGCTTGTGCCCAATACCCGTCTTGGAGTTCCTGGAGACCCGCAAACAGTGGATCGTCTTTATCCACATCCAATGTCACCGGCCGCAGGGGTTCGTCAAACTGACAAGCCATGGAGAATTTTACACCGTCGTAGTAAGATTCCAGCAAGGTAATGCTGACATCATCCAGTCCCTCTGGCTTTTTCGTTTCATGAACCTGCTGGGCTTTCCCGGCAATTTCGTCCAGAGCAGTCCGGGTTTCCCACTGCTCGTCCAGCCATTGGGCATAGTCCGGGTCTGATTCACGCAGTTCGTCCGTCGGCGTTTCAAGATAGAATCCGTGTGCAAATTTTGCAAGCAGCGACTGGATGACTCCAGTGGCATAGGCTGTAAGGCTGAGTCCCAAAACCAGACAAGCAGCCAGCACCAAAGCGATGATTTTCCGGCAGCTATGTTTTGCGGCTTGCTCAAATCGTCCTTTGGGATGCTCCTTGCCGGAAGCGGACTTTGCAATGTCGCTGTGTGCATCCAGAATATAAGCGTCTTGAATCTGCTCCATCGCTTCCAATAATTGCATTGCGTTATTCATTAGGTTCCCTCCCGCATCAAATGCTTTTCCAGCTTGCTTCGAATCCTGTGCAGCATAGAGCTGACCTTGCTTTCCGAAAAACCAAATCGTTTTGCGATCTCCGCTGTGGAATCCAGATACCAATACCGGCACACAAATACCCTGCGTTCCGTATCTGATAAACTGGAAATAAAATTTCTCACCTGGCGGACAAGTTCTTTCTGCTCATACCGTTCTTCCAGATTCTCTCTGCTTGGCACACATTCCTGGAGTTCTTCCAGAACCAGCGGCATCTCGCCGCCACCCCGCTTGAGCGCACCATTTTTTCGCCACATATCAATGGAAATGTGCCGGACGATCTTCCCAAGGAAGGGGGCAAGAGGATTGGGCTTTCGGGGTGGAATCGAATTCCAGGCGGAAAGGTATGTATCGTTGACACTTTCTTCAGAATCTTCCTGATTTGCCAAAATGTTATAGGCAATGCTGTAGCAGTAGCCGCCATATTTCGCATCCGTTTCTTGAATTGCCTGTTCAGACCGGGCAAAATACAGTGTAACAATGCTGCTGTCGTCCATATCGATCTCTCCTTGTGCATTTATTTGAGGGCCTTCACTTATATAAACGGAAACGAAATGGTTTTCTTGCATTGGATACAAAAAATAATAGCACATTCCCGGAATGGAAACAACCGGGCAGCAGGTTTTGCCTGCTGCCCGGTCTGCATAATGTGGATTCCATACTTGCACAATTCCAGCTTTTTATACTATTATCTGAGAAAACCATTTGGTTTTATCAGATAGACACCGCCTAACGACGTTGTCGTTTCCATGATTTTCGAAATAGAAAATCATGGAAACTCGTTGCATTACGATCTTCCTATAAAAAACTTTCATTCTTGCGAATGAATGTTTTTTATGGAATATCAGTATCAATTCATCCCGAAGGGATACCACAACTGTCAACGATTCACTGTCAACGAAAGCACAACAGCTGCGTAAAACCGATAAGCACAAAAAATAATATCACATTCCCGGAATGGAAACAACCGGGCAGCAGATTTTGCCTGCTGCCCGGTTTGAATGATATGGATTCCGTACTTGCACAATTCCGACTTTTCACATGAATAAGAGAAGCTCCGGTTTGATCCACATCCTTATGGGATGCGTCTGAAATCGGAGAGACTCTCCCGCGGCCTAAAAACATGCCACCGGCATGTTTTCTTAACGGCCTTTCGAGTCCCATCTCTCGCGCAAACAAAAATATCTCCAAACCCCAAAAGGGATTTGGAGATATTTGGTACGCCAGAAGGGACTCGCAATATTATGGTGTTGCCGCCGTCCAGCCGGCGGCAAGCAAATGTCCACCGGACATTTGCATTTTATGGTTCGAGTCCCAAGACAAAAATAATCCGAACCCTTCTCCTACTGAGATAAGGTTCGGATTATCATGCCTTGGTACGCCAGAAGGGACTCGAACCCCCGACCTACTGATTCGTAGTCAGTCACTCTATCCAACTGAGCTACTGGCGCATAGCGCTTTTTCAAGTGCCAAAGTATAATAACATAGCTTTTCAAAAAAAGCAAGCCCTTTTTTTACTTTTCTTCATTTTTTTCCTTTTTGCTGTAAGGCAAGCCCGGCACCTGCCAAGATTGGCAGCAGGAGAAGGGCCGTGGCAGGGGGCCAATTCTGGGTTTTCGGCGGTTCTTTCTGACTTTGGGCCTGCGTAGGCGGCACTGTGGTGGCTTCGACTGTTTCCGTCGGGAGGATTTCCGGCGCTTCTTCCGTGGGCGCGGAGTAGGCGGTCAGATTCTCAAAAAGGTTATTCTTCTTCCAATCTGCTCCAACCGTAGAGCGGTACAGGCCGTACTGGCAGGGGCTGTATTGTTGGATGTCAGCGGCGGTGTCGCAGCCGGAAAAATACCAGGCAAAGTCTTGCGCCTGGCTTTTGTGGCAGGGAAAGCCCAGGTGCTTGGTCACTTGATAGGCGGTCAACCCGTCAAACCGCTCCAGCGGCTGATCCCAGTCCAGCGCCACTGGATTTTCGGGATACAGATGCAGATATGTCTTGGGCACTTCCCAGATGCCATAGGCTTTTGCCGATGCCGGATACTGCTCTGGATCCCCGCTGACTGTGGATGCCTTCATCAGCAGATCCGCGTAGAGTTTGTGCTGCCCATGACCGTACTCTCCTTCCACATCGTGGCCCACAGCGACCAGAGGCTGGAAGCGCCGGAGCTGCTCCGTCACAAAGCCGACCAGCTCCTCCTCGGTTACGCCTACGCTCTGGAACATGCTGTAAGCATCCCGCAGGGACCGGGAATAGTAATCCCCGAAGGGCCCGAACACAGGATAGTTCCGCACGCCCACTGCCCATAGACCGTCCAGCATCTCATGGCGGCGTACTGTGGTAAGGGAGTGGTGGTCGGTTA
>CAMEWZ010000072.1 GCA_945946745.1 uncultured Clostridia bacterium
CGGCTTTCGGGTGTCCTCCCGGGAGGAGACGGTTGTCTGTGACAGACTCATCATCGCCTGCGGCGGCCTTGCCGGGACGAAGCTGGGCGGCTCCATGTCCGGCTATCAGCTGCTGCGCTCCTTTGGCCACAGCTGTACCCGGCTGCGGCCTGCCCTGGTGCAGCTGAAAACCGGTTGGGGCGGTGTGGCGGGGCTGAAGGGCGTCCGGGCCAACTGCCACGCAGCCATTGTCCACAATGGAATGGTAACTGCCGAAAGCACCGGCGAACTGCAATTCACGGAATACGGCCTGTCCGGCCCGGTGATTTTTGAGATTTCCCGGGATGCCTGCCAGGGTGGGGGGCAGTGGCTCTGCCGGCTGGATTTTTTGCCGGAAATTGGGGAAGAAGTCCTAAAAGCGGAACTTCTGCGCCGGAAAAACACCAATTTGCCTGCCTCGGAGCTGCTGACGGGGATTCTGCACAACCGTCTGGGCAGGGTCTTGACCCAGGCGGCTGGGATTTCCCAAAACCGGGCCGTTTCGGAACTGCCGGAATCCGATTTGGAGCAGGTAGTCCGGGCGGTCAAAAGCTTTGAGATTACGCTGACAGAGTCTATGGGCATGGATTGTGCCCAGGTCACCGCCGGGGGCATCCAGACGAAGGAATTTTACCGGGAAACCATGGAAAGCCGCCTGGTTCCCGGCCTGTACGCCTGCGGCGAGGTGCTGGACATCGACGGGGACTGCGGCGGCTATAATCTGCAATGGGCGTGGAGCTCCGGCCGTTTGGCGGGGCGAAGCGCGGGAGGAAATTCATGATACGATTACGGGATATTGCATTGCCACCGGAGCACAATGCCCACCAGCTGCAATTCGAGGCGGCAAAGCTGCTGCGGATTTCTCATTCCCAGATACGCCAGCTGCGCATCGTCCGCCGCAGTGTGGACGCCCGGAAAAAGCCGGATGTGAAGATCATCTACACCGTGGATGTGACCGTTGCGGGCAATGAGAAGAAGATTTGGAGGGCCAGCGGCTGCAAGCGAGCTTCTATTGTGACCGCTTCCTATTATAAGGTGCCGAAGTCCGGTTTCCAGCCGGAAAAACGCCCGGTGGTCATCGGCTTTGGCCCGGCGGGGATGTTCGCGGCCCTGGTGCTGGCTCTGGCCGGGTGGAAGCCCCTGGTGCTGGAGCGGGGAGAGGACGCGGTGTCCCGCCATGAAAAAGTGGAGACCTTTTTCGCCACCGGAAAGCTGGACACCCGAAGCAACGTCCAGTTTGGCGAGGGCGGCGCCGGAACCTTTTCCGATGGAAAGCTGAACACCGGGGTGAACAATCCCCGGATCGGCTGGATTCTGGAGCAGTTCGTCCAGGCGGGGGCGGGGGAGGACATTCTCTACGATGCCAAGCCCCATGTGGGCACGGATGTGCTGCTGACCGTGGTGCAGAACATCCGGAAGCGCATCCAGTCTCTGGGAGGAGAGGTGCGCTTCAACACCCAGGTCACCGGACTGCGGGTGGAAAATGGCGCTTTGACTGGGGTGGAGACAGAGGGCGGACAGGTGATCGACTGTGATACCGCCATCCTGGCCATTGGACACAGCGCCCGGGATACCTTCCAGATGCTCTATGACACCGGAGTGCCCATGGAGGCCAAGCCCTTTGCTATGGGGGTGCGGATCGAGCAGAAGCAGGCGGCGATCAATGAGGCCCAGTACGGCTGCCAGAATCCGGCTCTGCCTCCGGCGGACTATAAGCTGGTGCAGCATTTGCCGGATGCCACGGTGTATACCTTCTGCATGTGCCCCGGCGGCTATGTGGTGGCGGCGGCCAGTGAGGAGGGCCGGGTGGTCACCAACGGCATGAGTTATGCCGACCGGGGCGGGGAAAACGCCAACGCCGCCCTGCTGGTCACGGTCAATCCGGAGTGCTTCCCCTATGAGGGGCCGCTGGGCGGTATGCACTGGCAGCGGCAGATCGAGGAGCAGGCCTACCGCGTCAGCGGCAGCTATCTGGCTCCGGCTCAGAGGGTGGAGGATTTTCTGGCCCACCGTCCCAGCACCGGGGCAGGGGAGGTACAGCCCACCTACCGGCCTGGAGTCGTCTGGTGTGACCTCCACCAGGTTTTGCCGGAACGGATCACCGGCGCCATCGGGCAGGCCCTGCCCCTGCTGGATGGGAAACTCAAGGACTTCGCGGCCCCGGACGCGGTGCTCACCGCCCCGGAGACCCGCAGCTCGTCCCCGGTGCGGATTGTGCGGGACGAGACCCGGCAGTCTAAACTCCGGGGACTGTACCCAACAGGCGAGGGCGCGGGCTACGCAGGAGGCATCATGTCCGCGGCCATTGATGGGATGATGACCGCGGAGGCAATTTTAGGAGGCAAAGATGGAAGAAAAACAGATCAATAAATGGCTGCGCCGCCGGTTTTCCGGGATTGGCTGGATGTTGCTGGGATATCTGGCGCTGCTCAATGTGATGGTGCTGCTGTCCATGTCCCTGGCGTCCCTTCGCCAGGCAGCGCTGGCGCCGAAGACCGGGGATTACAGCTTGTGGGTGGATTCCGGTGCCATTCAGGGCGATGCCTGGGGATACCTTTTGACCATTGCCGTGGGCTTTGTGGTGCTGCTGGGCTGGAAGGGCTGGGACTATTTCCGGGAGGAAATTCTGGCAAAGGAGCGGCCAATGACCGTGGGTGTGTTTGCCGGTTTGGCGTGTCTGTGCATGGGAGCGCAGTTTGTCAACGACCTGTGGGTTGGGCTGCTGGAAACGATTTTGAACCAATTCGGCCATACGGTGGAGCCGCTGCTGGAAATGGCCACCGGTACGTCGGACACGGTGAGCATGTTCCTGTACAGCGCCCTTCTGGGGCCGATCGCGGAGGAGGTGCTGTTCCGGGGACTGATTCTGCGGACGCTGCGGCCCTTTGGCAAGCGGTTTGCCATTGTGATGTCCGCGGTTTTGTTTGGCATGCTCCATGGCAATCTGCTGCAAACCCCTTGCGCCATTGTGATTGGACTCCTGTTTGGCTACGCGGCGATGGAGTATTCCATCCTGTGGTCGGTGGCGCTGCATGTGTTCAACAATCTGGTTTTGGCGGAGCTGCTGGGCAGGGTGACCGGGATGCTGCCGGAGGTTCTGGCCTCCGGGATGATCCTGGGGATTTTTGGCGCGGCTGCCTTGATCGGGGCGGTGCTGCTCTTTCGCAAGCGCCGGGAGATCGGGGCCTACCGGCAGGCCGGATGGATGGACAGAAGATGCCTCAAGTGCTTCTTCACCAATTCCGGCATTGTCATCTTCCTAACGTGCATGGCGGCCAGCATGGCATCCCTGCTGCTATATTGACAGACAACGGGCTTTCCAAATTTGGGAAAGCCCGATTTGTTTTAAAAATCTTTCAAAATGAGACGATTCTCCAAAAAATGTTGCAATATGTCATTTTGAAAAGAAGAAAAATGACAAATAGAAAAGAAACTAAATCTGCGGGAAAAATCTGTAATAAATTTTGTAATATTTTGTAAATTTTTACTTGACGAATGGAATATGCTGCGCTATAATAATTCTTGAAAATGACATTGGAGTGGAGACCTCCCGCGGATGTCCCCGATTCACGGTGGACTTCTTCCTTGTCGTTAATTAACAACAATGAAGGAGGTTATATTGAAATAGTATGAACAATCGAATATTGGCTGCGCTGTTTGCACTGGCATTGGCTTTGTTCATCGGCGTAGCACCCGTCGAGGCAGAAGCAGCGCATAAGCATGTAGACAATGACAATGACTATGTGTGCGATATCTCTAGTTGTACGGTGCATGTACATCATTTGTCACATTTTGCGGCAACGGATGCCACATGTACAGTGCAAGGCCACATTGAGTACTGGCAGTGTCTTGGTGGAAGTGGTGCGTGTAAGAAGTGTTATACGGATGAAGCGGCGACCACGGAAATCGCTGGCTCGGATACGGTTCTAGCTGCTACCGGACATGTTGACGAGGACAAGGACTGTGTCTGTGATGTCTGCGAGGAGAAACTGGCGCACAAGCTGAAGGAAGTTCCTAAGGTCGAGGCAACTTGTACAACGGATGGCAATTATGCCTACAAGGAATGCGAGACTTGCGGTAAGCTTTTCTGGGCTGGCAGCGGCAAAGAGGCGACTCTGGCGGAACTGACCATCCCGGCAACGGATCACGATCCCTCTGCTGCATGGTTCAGTGACGAAACCTCCCACTGGCATGTTTGTAAAAACGTGTGGCCATCTGTAGAGGAGAGGTTGTCTGAAGCGGAGCATACCTTTGAGCAGAAGTCTGGTGATGACAACCATTGGCAGGAATGCACGGTCTGCGGCTACAAAAAGGATGAGGCGGCCCATACCTGGGATCGTGTTTCCAATGGTGATGGCACACACACGACCAAGTGTACCGCGTGCGCTGCGGTGATGGGGAATCAGACCTGGAAATGCAAGGATTCGGATACGGATGATGACTGCGTCTGTGACGGCTGTGGTGGCCCAGTGGAGCATGATAAGTACCAGATGAAGGCACATGCTGCGGTAGCGGCTACCTGCACGGAGTCCGGCACGCGGCCCTACTGGGATTGCCCCTTCTGCGGCAAGCTGTTTGTGGACGGCAAGGATGGCAAGCTTGAGGAAGTCACCGATGTGACGACCGAGGCGCTTGACCATACTTGGAAATACGTCAAGGACACGCTGAATGGGCAGCATTTGCTGATGTGTACCAGATGCAAAGCGTACCAGACCTCCGGCCACGTTGACTCAGATGAGGATTGCCTGTGTGACATTGGCGACTGCGATACACCGGTTCACAGCCACAAGTTCATTCACGTCGACCGTGTGGAGCCGACCTGCGGCAAGGATGGTACTGAGGAGTATCTGATGTACGAAGGCTGCGGCAAGATGTTCGACATGAACGAGCAGCCCATTGACGCCCCTAAGGTTATTTCGGCGCTGGAGCATGAATGGAGCGAGGACTGGGAAGCTGTGGAAGGCGGACACACCAAGAAGTGCGTCAACTGCGGCGAAACCCAGGAGGTTCAGCCTCATGTGTATGCAAACGGCAACCCCCATTGCACCCTTTGCGGCGCGGAGGAAGCGCTGGAGTACTTTGAAGGCAAAGAGCCGACCTGCACCGAGCCTGGCTTCAAGGAATATTGGAAGTCCGAGGTAACGGACAGAAAGTATTCGGATGCTGCCGGTACGCAGTACATTGTTGATGTGGAAGAAATCCCGGCTCTGGGTCATCAGTTTGACACCAGTGAAGGGGAGCAGCACGTCTGCGCCACATGTGGGGAGAAGGAGGATCATGTTGCCGATCCCGAGACCCCCTGCTTCTGCAAGGTCTGCTATCATCTGATGCCTGGTCATGAGATGGCGTATGTACCCACGGTTCCCGCGACCTGCACGGAGGATGGCACCAAGGCCTACTTCCGCTGCTCCTGCGGGAAGCTGTACGACGCGTCCAGCCTGGAGACTGCCGGCGCCGAGATTGAAAAGCCGGCCACCATTCCCGCAATCGGCCACAAGCTGAGCGGCAATCTGGTGGAGGATACCCGCCTGGGTGACCACTACCGCTACTGCGTCCATGCCGGCTGTGATTATGAGATTCACTCCGAGCACGACTGCAAGGCGGAAGATCCGCTGTCCGGCAATTATCATCAGTTCGTCTGCGAATGCGGCTATACGAGATCTGAGATTCATTACGACAAAGACGGGGACAAGAAGTGTGATGAATGCGGCCACGATATGGCCAATACCACCGTTACGGTGGAACAGCACGATTCCATTAAGGTGATCACCGGCGACAAGGCCAAGGTGGACAACACCCAGAGCTGGTGGAAGAACTGGTGGAATATGCTGACCTCCAGCAACGCTGGCAGTCAGACCTCCGGCAATACCCCTGCCGCGTCCGCAACCACGGGCACTCCCGCGGCTCCTGCGGAATCCGGTGATAAGCCCGCTCCTTCGGGCGGCTCCACCGGCACGGAATCCGGTACCCAGAGCGAGAAGTCCAGTACGGGAACCGGTAGCCAGAGCGTTACCCAAAAGCCCAGCACGGAAACGGTTACCCAGAATCCCGATTCTGCAACCGCCCAGAATTCTTTCCGGAACATCCTGTTCCAGGTTTGGAACTGGCTGAACGGATTGTTCGCAAGCAAATAAGGAACGAAATTCCCGGTGGATTTTTCCACCGGGAATTTCAGTATGTCATACGATTATATCATGTGCATATCGGCTTAACTCAGCAAAAGGGGAATTTAGCGCCCTAACGCCTCCCCTAATAGGGGAGGTGGCCCAGCGTCAGCCGGGTCGGAGGGGCAAGGCTTGGCTCCCCCTCCGGGGGAGCTGGCACGACCAAAGGTCGTGACTGAGAGGGTAATGAAGGACCCGGCTGCCCTCTCCGTCAGCCTAACGGCTGCCACCTCTCCCAGAGGGAGAGGCAAGGGCGCTTCGTCAACGAAAGCACAATATAATATGAATGGAATATCCATATGAAATTCCCGACGGATTTTTCACGGATTCCGCCAGGAAAGCAAACTAACCCTTGCTGTCTTTGGCAGATTGTGTTATAATAAAACGAACTATGCAGACAATAGGGCAAACGGGCCTTGCCTGTTTGCGGAATTGCCGCTTTAGGGTGTGAGAGAAATGGGTTTGAGAAAACCAAGCAATTGGAATCTATCGGTTGCGGCCAAGGTGGCGGCGATTATGCTGCTGGACGTGCTGGGCACCGCGGCGTCCTTCTTCCTGGGACTGTGGTTCCGGGCGGATTTCGCTTTTGAAAACATCCGGGAGGTGCACCTGTCGGGATACCTTTCCGCCATTGGGCCATGGTGCGCCATCACCATTGCGGTGTTTGTGTGTTTCCGGCTGTACAGCAGTATCTGGGCGTTTGTCAGTACCTCGGAGGTGTTCCGGATCACGGGAGCCTACGTGGTGTTGGCGGTGATCGGCGTCTTGATGTTCCACTTTGACGGCACGGTGATGCCCCGCTCCAGCATGATCGTTGGCTTTTTGTTCAGCTTTATGTGCACGGTGTTCATCCGGTTTTCCTACCGGCTATGGCTGACGGCACTGCGGAAAATCAGCCACGCGGCCCATGCCTCGGGGGTGAAAAACGTCATGATTATCGGCGCGGGAGACGCGGGACGGGCGCTGGCTCTGGAATTTACCAACAGTGATTTTGTCCGGGATCGTCTGGCCTGCGTCATTGACGACAATCCGGTGAAGCTGAACAAGCGCCTGTGCGGCGCTCCCATTGTGGGCAACCGCTACAACATCCCCGAGGCGGTGAAGCAGTACCGGATCAGCAAGATCATTTTTGCCATTCCCAGCTGCTCCGCCAAGACCCGCAAGGAAATTCTGGACATCTGTACCACCACCGGCTGCGAGGTGCAGCTGCTGCCTGGTATTTTCCAGATGGTCAACGGAGATGTGAGCGTCAGCAAGCTGCGCAAGGTGGATCCCCAGGATCTGCTGGGCCGGGATCCCATCAAGGTCAATATGGACGAGATCACGGAATACGTTTCCGGCAAGGTGGTGCTGGTCACCGGCGGCGGCGGCAGCATCGGCAGCGAGCTGTGCCGTCAGATTGCCCGGGCCAATCCCAAGCAGCTGATCATTTTCGATATCTACGAGAACAGCGCCTATGACATCCAGATGGAGCTTCAACGCATCTACCCTGAGCTGCCGCTGACGGTGCTCATTGGTTCCGTGCGCAATACCAACCGGGTGGACTACGTAGTTGGCAAGTATAAGCCGGACTTGATTTTCCACGCGGCGGCCCACAAGCATGTGCCGCTGATGGAGGACAGCCCCAACGAGGCCATCAAAAACAACGTTTTCGGCACCTACAAAATGGCCAAGGCCGCAGCCAAATATGGCGTCAAGCGCTTTGTGCTGATCTCCACGGACAAGGCGGTGAACCCCACCAACATTATGGGCGCGTCCAAGCGGCTGTGCGA
>CAMEWZ010000073.1 GCA_945946745.1 uncultured Clostridia bacterium
TTGGCAATTATTTTGACACATTGAAATGGAATCCTTAAGTTGATGACATTGCCCAAAGGGGGAGCCAAGCGTACTTCGTCCGTTAAAGCATAACAGCTGAGTAAAACCGATAAGCACATTACAGAATTCTCCCGAACCGGGCACGGCGCCTCCCCTTAGCGAAACATGGCGGCTGTTTCCATCCAAACATCGATATTCGCCTTTCTCGCCTGGGCGCACAGATCCTTTTTTTGCAGGGTGTATTCCCGGCCGTCCTTGATGAAATGGGTTCCGCACTGGCGGAAGGAAAAGCTGACCGACCTGCGGATGCACTGTTCCCGCAGATCCAGCACCCAGTCATAGTCCAGCGGCCGCGCGAAGCGGTCGGATTCTCCTCCCGCAACCACCAGCTCCACCCCATCCAGGTACTGCTCCAGCCGGATGGGAGAGAGCATGGGCTGGCAAATAATATTCTTGTGCCGGATGGGAAGCCGGGAAAAAATAGGCAGCCGTTCCTCTGCCCGGCGCTGGTTTTCCACCGTGCAGCCCACGACCACATTGTCCCATCCGTCCCCCCAGTCCTCCGGCACACAGGCAGCGAAGCGCTCAATCCGTTTCGTAAGGAACAAAAAGGTGCAGTCCTGGCGCTGGCGAATCATGTCCCAGCAGTCGCCGCGCCACGCGTCCGCCTCCGGCAGGAGAAAGTCCGTGGAAAAGCCCAGGTAAACCAGCCCGGGCTTCATCCGGTATTCTCCGCTGTTCTTCCGGGCGATGGGAGCGTCAAAACTGTCCGTCTTTTCGATCCGGCCAGTGTCCACGCCCCGTTTGGCGTCGCCTTTATGGATGTAGCAAAACCGGCAGCCCTCGCTGTACCGGTGGCAGCCCCGCCAGGGATTCCACATTGCCATTTTCTTTCCTCCCCTTACCGCCGCTGCTGGCGGGCGATTTGCTGCAAGGCGCCCCCGGCGCTGTCCAGAAACGCCCGGTAGCCGCAGAAGGTATCCCGCCCGGTGCACAGAATCTCCCGCTGCATACGCTTGCAGCCGCCGCCGCAGAAATGCCGGTAAGGGCAGCTCCCGCAAAGCTGCGGCAGGGGCTCCCGGCGCTGGGCGGGGGAATTCCGGGCATTGGTCAGCAGCTGCTCCAGAGAATCCTCCAAAATGCTGCCAATCCGGTAGGCATCCAGGCAGTAAAAATCGCAGGGATAGACACTGCCGTCAGACTCTACCACCAGCTGCGGCTGGCAATACCCTTGAATGCCGCAGGCCGTTGGCACACCGTAGGCCATCAGATTCACCACATCGTCAAACAGCTTGACGCTCCGGTACTGCCCCCGGCGGTAATCCGCCAGCCAGAGGGGAAACAGCTGGGTATAGAACTGGGCAAACCGCTGGGGGGTCAAGGCATAGGGGTTGGCTCCCGGCGTATCCAGCCCGTCCAGGCAGGGGGTAAACTGCACATAGCGGATGTCCAGCTCCTGGAGCGTTTTCCACACCTTCTGGGGATGCCGGGCCACCTGCCGGGTCAGCGTACACAGCACGTTATATTCCACCCGATGCCGGTTCAGCAGCGTCAGCGCGACCAGGCAGCGCCGGTACGTGCCCTTTCCCTGGGCATCCACCCGGGCGTCATCCTGGCACTGGGGCAGCAAGTCCAGGGAAACCCCCACCAGGAACCGGTTTTCCGCCAGGAAGCGGCACCAATCCTCGTCCAGCAAGGTCGCGTTGGTTTGCAGCGCGTAGCTGACCTGGATCTGAGGATCCCAGGCGGATACCTCCGCCACAAATTCCCGGAACCAGGATAGCCCCGCAAGGGTCGGCTCACCGCCCTGGAACGCGAACTGAAGCCGGTCTCCCGGGGCAAGCTGTCCGCGCAAATGGCGCAGCATGGCCCGGGCCTTTTCCACCGGCATCACGCCGTAGGAGCGGACATCCCGCAGACCGGCAATATCCGCGTAAAAGCAATACCGGCACCTCAAATTGCACAGCGAGGACGCGGGCTTCAGCATAATCGACAGCTGCTTCATATCAGCACCCCATTGCAGTGGTCGATTTCATGCTGGATGATCTGCGCCGTCCAGCCGGTGAAGGTTTTCAGCCTGGTTTGCAGCTCCAATGTCTGGTAGCGCACCTTGATTTTCCGGTAGCGCAGGGTTACTCTCGGCCCGCCCAGCACCGACAGGCAAGCTTCCTCCGTTTCATAGGCCTCGGCTTGCTTCACAATTTCCGGGTTGAGCATCACCATCCACGTGCCCTCGCAATCGAAGGCGATGATCCGCTTGGGAACCCCGATCATATTCGCCGCCATCCCCACGCAGGTTTCCCGATGGGCTTGCAGCGTGTCCAGCAAATCCCGGGCTACCTGGAAATCCGCCTGGGTGGCCGGTTCGCAGGCCCGGGCCAAAAAAATAGGGTCATGGGTCAGTTCTCTTACCATTTTCTCTCCCTTTCCGCCGTGTTACCGGCTGTTTCGCCCGGCTCTGTGCTGAATCAGCTGGGCCGCGATGGAAATGGCGATTTCCGCCGGTGTTTCCGCCTGGATGCCAAGGCCGATGGGGGTGGTCACCTGCTCCAGCTCCGCCTCCGTCAGACCGTATTCCTCCTTCAGCGCCTTGCGCACACCCGCGGCCTTGTGCCTGCTTCCGATGACGCCGCAGTAGCAGGGGTGGCACCGCAGCACCTGGGCCTGCACCACGGTATCCCCCGCATGGCCCCGGGTCATGACGCAGACATAGTCCTCCCCGCCGATGGTCAAGAAATCCGCGATCCGGTGAAAATCCCCCAGAATCACCTGCTCCGCCCCAGGGAACAGGGCCTTGTCCGCAAATTCCGGCCGGTCATCCATCACCACGCAGCGAAACCCCACATGGGCCAGCACCGGCACCAGCTCCTGGGCCACATGCCCGCCGCCGAAAACATAGACCCTTCCGCCGGATACCAGCTGCTCTACATACCATTCCCGGCCCGCCGCCTCCACCCGGTGGGGCTGGCGGGTCAGGTATGGCGCCCAAGCGGCGTTTTCCTTGTCCGCCAAGAACAGCCTGCCCCCATCAGACAGCTCGGAAACCAGCCAGGTTTCCATTCCCTGGGCAAACCGTTCCTCCGCCGCGTCCGCCAGGGCCAGCAGCGCCGGATCCCCGGCTGGCAGGTAGTGGAAAAACACGTGGCACGCGCCGCCGCAGATCATCCCCAAATGCTCCACGTCCTCCCGGGTCAGAGAAAAATCGTGGCCCCGGGAGCTTTTCTCCGCCAAAACCGTCTGGGCCAGCTGCTGGCAGCGGTATTCCACCGCGCCCCCGCCGATGGTGCCCCGCAGCCGTCCGGACTGTCCCACCAGCATCCGCGCCCCCGCCCCCCGGGGGGTGGCGCCGGAGGAGGCGGTAACCGTCACCATCACCAGATCTTCTCCCGCCAAAAGGCGCTGTTTCATCACGCGCAGCATTTCACGCATCGCAAATTCCTCCCATAGCAGCCTGTTCTCCGGAATCTCATCCGTTTCCCTTTCCACCGGCACAAACCATCGGTCTTCCGGGAAATATAATACCGCAGAAAGGCAAAAATGCAAACCAAAAATCGAATGCGCCCAAGCCTCGCCAAACTACGGCCCGTTCTGCCCCCTGTCCCCTGCCTCCGGAGGACGCATTCCGGTGAGGGAAAAGCAGTTTTTGTGATAGGTCAATAGCCCCTCCTGCTCCATGCGGCTCAATTCGTGGGACAGGGCGCTGCGGTTGACGCACAGGAACGCCGCCAGCTCCTCTCGGGTAAAGGGAATGGCAAAGGCGCTTTTTTGCAGACGGCGGGACTGCATGGTCAGATATGTCCAAATCCGTTCCCGCAGCCCCTTTTGGGACAGGATCGCCAGGCGGTATTCCTTCTTCATATTTTCATTGGAAACCCAAGTCAGCAGACGCATCCCCACAGCCTGCTGCCAGACGCCCTCCAGCTGCCCCGGCCCGGTCAGCAATTCCGCCGGGAAATACAGCACCCGGACAGGCGCTGCCGCCAGGGCATAGTAGGGGGCTATCCGGCTGCGCGTGAAGATCAGATCCGCGCCCAGAAGCGCCCCAACGGTCAATGCGGACATCAAGCTGTAATTTCCTTCCCGAAAAATGTGCAGGATGTGAATTTTCCCAGACAGCACAATGCCAAACCGGTTCACCGTTTGCTGCTGCTCAATCAGAAACGCGCCCTTCCGAAATTCCTGTAGCTGACAGCAGGGCATGACCTCCTGCCGGATCACCTCGTCGGGAAGGTCGGAAAACAATTCCGCTTTGCGCAAAGCGTTCCACATCGTGTCCATACGGTTCGTCTCCCTTTCCGGTTGATGGATACCATCATACCACAAAAATGTTGGTAGAACAACATACTTTTCTTCTTTTGTGGTATATCTTGAAAAGGCTTTACAAAGCAGGGCGGCCCCAGGCGGTGACGGCTTCCCTGCTGCTGATAAAAGAAATGAGGAAACAACGATGAAAAAGATCAACGTCCAGGATGCCATTGGCAGGAAACTGTGCCACGATATCACCGAGATGAACGATGGCTTCAAAGGCGTCGCCTTCCCGCGGGGCCACATGATCCAGGAGGAGGATGTGGAGCATTTGAAAAACATCGGCAAACGCCACGTCTACGTCTGGGAGGAAAACGCCGGAGAAATCCACGAAGACGACTGCGCCAGGCGCTTAGCCGCCATGGCGCCTGTGACCGGCGCGCACTACACCGGGCCTTCCGAGGGCAAGGTGCTGCTGATCGCTGACCAGCGCGGGCTGTTCCGGGTGAACCGGCGGCTGCTGGAAACAATCGATTCCTTTGGCGATATCACCATCTGCACCCTGCCCGACCACTATCCCGTGGAAGCCGGGGCGCGGCTCGCCTCCATGCGCATTGTCCCCCTGGTGACACAGGAGGCGCAGATTCTCCAGGCGGAGCGGCTGTGCGCGGAGGAAACGCTCCTGAAGCTGCTGCCCTACCAGCCCCGGAAGATCGGCGTGGTCATCACCGGCTCCGAGGTCTATTCCGGGCGCATTCCGGATCAATTCGAGCCGGTTGTCCGGGGGAAGATGCAGCAGTATCCCAGTGAAATTCTGGGGGTTACCATCTGTGACGACGATCTGGACGGGATCGTCGCCGCGGCCAAGGCCCATCTGGAACGGGGGGCGGATTTTCTGATCTTCACCGGCGGCATGAGCGTAGACCCGGATGATCTGACCCCCACCGCCATCCGCCAGCTGGGCGCGGAGATCGTCACCTACGGTGTCCCAGCCCAGCCCGGCAACATGACGCTGGTGGCTTATCTGGGGGATGTGCCCATTCTGGGCGTTCCCGGCGCGGCCATCAAGCTGCCCACCACCATTTTTGACGTGCTCCTGCCCCAGATTTTCGCCGGAGAGAAGATCACCAAGGAGGAACTGACCAATTTGGCCGACGGCGGCCTGTGCCAGATGTGCAAAGCCTGCCACTGGCCCAACTGCACCTTCGGACGGTACTGACCGAAAGGGGAATTTTTTCGCAATGGGATTGCGCCGGGCCTTGGCATCTGCTACAATAACAGCAGCAATTTGGAAACGGAAGGAGTCTTTGTCATGGATGAAAAACAAATGCGCTATACCAAGGGGAGCAATGCCGCTCTCGACCAGGAGTTTCAGAATGCCGTTCCCTACAGCAAGGTCAAGCTGGGAGAAACCACGCTTTTCTGGCGGTTCGGCCTGCGCTGGTACCAGATGCCTCTAAACCAAGTGCAGCGGGTTTTCCGCCGGGTGGAGCAGGTGGTGGGCCGTCTGTGCTGCGGCGGGCAGAACTTTGTCATTGAGCGGCTGGTGCTGATCTTAAAAGACGGCAGCGAGGTGGTCATCCATATCGGAGACGATGTGCAGCCCGCCGCCGAGGCGCTGCTGCAAGCCCTAAAGGACGCCCACCCGGAGCTGGAATACGGCGTGCAGAAATAACCCCAAAAGGCACTGGATGCGATTGCACATCCAGCGCCTTTCCATTTTTTATGGCTCCAGCGTGCGAATCAGCGCCCCGCCGTTTTCCTTCAGCCATTGCCGCCGCTCCCGGTAGTCCGGCAGCACCCGCTCCACCTCCGCCCAGAAGGCAGCCGAGTGGTTCATCTCCTTCCGGTGGCACAATTCATGCACCACCACATAGTCCGCCACCTCCGGCGGCGTCAGCATCAGCAGGCAGTTAAAGTTCAAATTTCCCTGCCCGGAACAGCTCCCCCACCGGGTGCGCTGGGCACGGATGGTGATTCTGCCGTAGGTCACGCCCACCAAAGGAGCAAAGTAAGCGGCCCGCTCCGGGAGCACGCGGGCAGCCTCCCGGGCCAGGGTGCGAAGCGCCTCCTCCGTCAGCGCCGGGCGCTTTGGCTGGGCGGCTTGTTGGGCCAGGTGTTTTCGGATCCAGTCCGACTTGCTTTCCACAAAGGCGCGAACCGCCTCCGCCCCCATCCGCCGGGGACAGCGCACCAGCACCCTGCCGTCCGGCTGGATTTCCAGGGAAATGGTTTTGCGGCTGCTGCGCAGGATCCGGTAGGGTATGGCTTTGCCTTCCATGGTTGTTCTCCTTTTGTTTTCCTCGATACAGGGAAAACAAGGAGCCGCCAAACGCGGCTCCTTGCCCTTTTGCATTTTGTTGGTTATGTGCCCAGGTAGGCTGCCTTCACCGCTTCATTGGCCAGCAGTTCCCCGCCGGTGCCTTGCAGGGTGATCCGGCCCGTCTCCATCACGTAGCCCATATCGGCGGTTTTCAGCGCCATGTTGGCATTCTGCTCGATGAGCAGCACCGTCACGCCCTGCTTGTTGATCTCCTTGATGATGTCGAAAATGCCCCGGACGATAATGGGTGCCAGGCCCAGGGAGGGCTCATCCATCATGATGACCTTGGGGCGGCTCATCAGCGCCCGGCCCACCGCCAGCATCTGCTGCTCGCCGCCGGACAGGGTGCCGCCAGCCTGCCAGGAGCGCTCCTTCAGCCGGGGGAACAGGTCAAAGACCCAGTTTAGGTCGTCGGTCAAGTCGTCCTTTCGCAAATACGCGCCGATCTTTAAGTTTTCCAGCACCGTCATATCCGGGAAGATCCGGCGGCCTTCCGGCACCAGGGTAATGCCCCGGGACACGATCAGGTTGGAATCCTTGCCGGTGATATCCTCCCCTTGAAAGGAAATGCTGCCGCCGCTGGGCTTGACCAAACCGGCGATGGCCCGAAGGGTGGAGCTTTTGCCCGCACCGTTGGCGCCGATCAAGGTCACGATCTCCCCCTCGGGGACATGCAGGCTGATGCCCTTCACCGCCTCAATGCCGCCATAATGCACCTGCAAGTCCCGAATTTCCAGAATGTTAGGCATCGTCCGCCACCCCCAAATAGGCCTCGATCACCCGTTTGTTCTGCTGAACGTCCTTGGGAACGCCCCGGGCGATCTCGCTGCCGAAATCAATGACATAAATGTAGTCGGAAATTTTCATAACCAGATCCATGTGGTGCTCAATGAGGAACACCGTCAGGTGGTGGGTATCCCGAATCTCCTGAATGTACTGGGCCAGTTCCTGAGTCTCCTGGGGGTTCATGCCCGCGGCAGGTTCGTCCAGCAGCAGCAGCTTTGGCTCGGTGGCCAGAGCACGGGCGATTTCCAGACGGCGCTGAAGACCGTAGGGCAGGCTGGTGGCAATTTCATCCTTATAGGCTTCCAGCCCCTGCTCCCGCAGCAGCGCCATGGTCTCCTCCCGCATCCGGGCTTCCTCATGGGTGTTGGCCCGGGTGATGGCGGAGAAGACATTCTGCTTGGCCCGCATATGCTTGGCAACCAGCACGTTTTCAAACACCGTCATGCTCTTCCACAGGCGGATGTTCTGGAAGG
>CAMEWZ010000074.1 GCA_945946745.1 uncultured Clostridia bacterium
AGGATCTGGTGGAGAAGGCCATCATGGCCCACGGCGCCTTTGAGGTGGCCAAGGAATACATCACCTACCGCTATATCCGTTCTCTGGCCCGGCAGTCCAACACCACGGATGACCGCATCCTCAGCCTCATCGAGTGCAACAACGAGGAGGTCAAGCAGGAGAATGCCAACAAGAACCCCACCATCAACGCTGTTCAGCGGGACTACATGGCCGGTGAGGTCAGCAAGGATATCACCCGCCGAATCCTACTGCCAAAGGAAGTGGTGGAGGCCCACGAGGCCGGCATCATCCATTTCCACGACTCGGACTATTATGCCCAGCATATGCACAATTGCGATCTGGTGAATCTGGATGATATGCTGCAAAATGGCACTGTTATTTCCGGCACCTTAATCGAGAAGCCCCATTCCTTCTCCACCGCCTGCAATATTGCCACCCAGATCATCGCCCAGGTGGCTTCCAACCAGTACGGCGGTCAGTCCATTTCCTTGACCCATCTGGCGCCCTTTGTCCAGATCAGCCGGGAGAAGATCCGCAGAACCGTGGAAAAGGAGATGGCAGCCTTCGGCATTTCCCCCTCGGAGGAGTCCATTACCAAGGTGGTGGAGGATCGTCTGCGGGAGGAAGTCCGCCGGGGCGTTCAGACCATCCAGTACCAGGTGGTCACGCTCATGACCACCAATGGACAGGCTCCCTTCATCACCGTGTTCATGTATCTCAACGAGGCTAAGAACGAGCAGGAGAAGAAGGATCTGGCCATGATCATCGAGGAGACCCTGCGCCAGCGCTACGAGGGCGTGAAAAACGAGAAGGGCGTGTGGATCACCCCTGCTTTCCCCAAGCTGATCTACGTGCTGGAGGAGGACAATGTCCGGGAGGGGACACCGTACTGGTATCTGACCCGTCTGGCCGCCGAATGCACCGCCAAGCGGCTGGTGCCGGACTATATCAGCGAGAAGAAGATGCGGGAGTACAAGCTCTCCAAGGGGGAGACGCCGGGCCATGGAGATGTGTACACCTGTATGGGCTGCCGCAGCTTCCTGACCCCCGACCGTTCCGGCAACGGCTGGGATAATATTGCGAACGCCGGCAACTATGAACCTGGAAAGCCCAAGTATTACGGCCGGTTCAACCAGGGCGTGGTCACCATCAATCTGGTGGATGTGGCGTTGTCCTCCGGCCGGGATGTGGAGAAATTCTGGGAGATTTTCGAGGATCGGCTGGAGCTGTGCCACCGGGCGCTGCAGTGCCGTCACGAGCGTCTAAAGGGCACCCTGTCCGACGCCGCTCCTATTTTGTGGCAGTACGGCGCTCTGGCCCGTCTGGAAAAGGGTGAGCCCATCGACAAGCTGCTCTACGGCGGCTACTCCACCATCTCCCTGGGCTATGCGGGATTGTATGAGTGCGTCAAGTATATGACCGGTAAGTCCCACACCGACGAGGAGGCCAAGCCCTTCGCCCTGTCGGTGATGCAGAAGATGAATGACAAGTGCCTGGAGTGGAAAACGGCGGAGAACATCGACTATTCCCTCTACGGAACTCCCTTGGAATCCACCACCTACAAGTTCGCCAAGTGCCTGCAGAAGCGGTTCGGCATGATCCCCGGCATTACGGACAAGAGCTATATCACCAACTCCTACCACGTCCATGTGTCCGAGCAGATCGACGCCTTCACAAAGCTGGCCTTCGAGGCGGAATTCCAGCAGCTGTCCCCCGGCGGCGCCATCAGCTATGTGGAAGTGCCCAATATGCAGAACAACATCGACGCCGTTCTGGAAGTCATGCAGTTCATCTACGACAATATCATGTACGCCGAGCTGAACACCAAGTCCGATTACTGCCAGGTCTGCGGCTTTGACGGCGAGATCGAGATCCAGGAGGACGACGGCAAGCTGGTGTGGGTCTGCCCCCAGTGCGGCAATAAGGATCAGAACAAGATGAACGTGGCCCGGCGTACCTGCGGCTATATCGGCACCCAGTTCTGGAACCAGGGTAGAACCCAGGAAATCAAGGATCGTGTGCTCCATCTGTAAGGAAGGGAAACGGCCATGACAGAATTCCGGTATGATACCCAGCTGCTCATTGAGGGACACGACCTGGATGAGGACGCGATTCACGATTATTTCCAGGCGCATTTTCGGGGGGACTGCCTGCTGGCGGTAGGGGATGAGGATCTCATCAAGATCCACTACCATACCAACGAGCCCTGGAAGGTTCTGGAATACTGCGCCTCCTTGGGGGAGATCTATGACATTGTGATTGAGGACATGGATCGGCAATCCCGGGGGCTGAAGGGATAAGAAGGCTTGAGAAAAACGAAAACTGTCATTGCAAACCGGGTAGCATCGGTTTGCAATGACAGTTTTTTCATTCGATGACGATTTCGCGCGGATATTTCGGGAACCAATTCCGGTCGGCGCCTGTCCGTAGGAAAAATCGTTATCCCAGATAGGCATGAATGGCGGCAAGGGTCTGGTCATAATCCGCCTGAACCTGGGGGAGCAGCTGGACGGCGGTCTCCGGAATGGTGTCCGTCTCGGGCCGCAGCGCTTCTGTCAGCGCGGAGACGGAGCACATCAAGCGGGTAAAGCCGAGATTGGCGCAGACCCCCTTCAGCGTATGGGCCGCGCGAAAGGCCTCCGGGCGGTTTCCGTCCGCCATTTTCGCACACAACTCGGCAAAACTGGGATCCGCCGGGAATTTCCCCACAAAACGGCTGACCAGCTGGGGGCTGGGAAGCCGCCCCAGAACGTCGGCGTAATTGCCGTCCAAGGCTTCATAGCATTGTTCGATTGTCATGGATAACACTCCTTTCTATTCTATTGTGTAGGCAAAGCCGGATCCGGGGATAGCCATTTGCGCAATGCGTCGGCCAGTACGTTCCAGTCGAGGGGTTTGGCGATGTGCGCATTCATGCCGACGGTTTTCGCGGCCAGAACATCCTCGGCAAAGGCGTTGGCGGTCATGGCGAGGATGGGCATGTTCCGGCAGTCGGCCCGGTCAATGGCGCGGATCGCTCTGGCGGCATCGTAACCATTCAGATTGGGCATCTGAATGTCCGTGAAGATCAGATCGTAGTACCCCTCCGGGTGGGCGGATATCATATCCACCGCGGCTTTGCCGTCAATCGCGTGTTCCACGGAGAGGCCGGTCATTTGCAGCATTTCGATGGCGATTTCCGCGTTCAATTCGTTATCCTCCGCAAGCAGAACCCGGCGGTTGGACAGATTCAGTTCGTTCAGCTGAGTCAGGGGCGCCTCCGGCTCTGGCTGGGCCGTGCTGTTGGCCAGGGTGTCGAAGGTTTTTTCCAGCTTGGAACGGAATAGCGGCTTACCGATGAAGGCGTTCACACCGGCCGAACGGGCCTCCTGCTCGATGTCCGACCAATCGTAGGCGGAGAGAATGATGATGGGAACCTCCGGCCCGACGGCGTTTCGGATGGCTCTCGCGGTCGAGATGCCGTCCATATCCGGCATTTTCCAATCCAGAATGCAGGCAAAGTAATCCTTGCTTTGCTGGTGGCGCTGTTGGATTTGCGCCACAGCCGCCGCGCCGCTGGAGACGCCGTCCGCTTGCATGCCAAGCTCGGTCAGCATGTCGCAGCAGGATTCCAGACTCAGCGGGTCATCGTCCGCCACAAGAACGCTCAGATCGACAAAGGAGGCGTGGCTGTTCCCGTCTGCCTCCTGAAGCTTCAGGTACATGGTGACCGTAAACCGGGAGCCGACACCCAAAGTGCTTTCCACCTTGATGTCGCCGCCCATCATCCGGACGATGTTCCGGCTGATGGCCATGCCAAGTCCGGTGCCTTGCACGCGGCTGACCCGGCTGTCCGGCGCGCGGGAGAAGGGATCGAAAATCCGTTCCAGGAAATCCGCGTCCATACCGATGCCGTTGTCCTCAAAGACGAATTCATAGCAGCCGATCTGGGACTTGGCACAGGGCTTTTCCGAAATGGAAAGACTGATTTTTCCACCATCCGGGGTGAATTTGATGGCGTTGCCCATAAGGTTAGTGAAGATTTTCTGGATCCGCAGACTGTCGCCGATGACGGCCTCGTGGGTTACGCCGGAAAGGTTCACGGAGAATTGGTAGCGGTGCTCCTCCAGCTGGGAGCCGGTCATGGACAGTAGGTTGTCCATAAGATCCGACAGGCTGAAGGCCTCCTCGGACAACGCAACCTTGCCGGTCTCGATTTTGCTCATATCCAGAACCTCGTTGATGAGGCTGAGCAAATGCTTGCTGGCCTGGGTGATTTTTTGCAGACAGTCCCGCACCCGGTCTTTGTCGTCAATGTGGGTTTGGGCGATGGCGGTCATGCCGATAATGCCGTTCATCGGGGTGCGGATGTCGTGGGACATGTTGGACAGGAAATTGGTTTTGGCCCGGCTGGCAGCTTCTGCCGCATCGCAGGCGGCCTGCAAAGCGGTTTCCTGCTGGCGTTCCTTCTTAATCAGATCGTCAATATTCCGGGTGCCGACCACCGCCACAAAGCCGCCGTCTTTGCCCGGGACAAAGGACACTCTGGCCTGCAAATAAATCACGGTGCTGCCGGTTTGCTTCTCGTAGGTGAAGGAGTAGTCCTCGCCGCCCTGGCGCAGCCGCTCCGGCGACAACATATTTAGGAATTCTTCCCGGCGCCTTGGGAAATCCATTCCTCCGCGTAGCTGCGCAGGCCCCTTGACCAGAAATGGTTGTGCCGGCGGAAATGCTCCGCAATGGATTGCTCGTCCTCGTCCTCTGCCCGATAGGTGGTGACGGTATCGGTTTTCGGATCCACCAGAAGGACGGAGTAGTATTCCGAGGAAAGACCCTGGATGATTTCACTCTGGGCCTCGATCTCCTTGGCCTGTTTCAAGTTGCGCTGCATTTCGTCATCCACATCCCGCAGGCCCATGATGAAGGTGACCGTCCCGGCGCTGTCCACGGTTTTGACCACATTCATTTCATAGTAGGCGGTGACGCCCTCCAGGATCCGCTGATAGCCCAGCTTATATAGGCCGACCTCCGGCACCCGCTGCAGCAGCACCTCCAGTCGGGTCGCTTCCCGGATGCGCGCCTGGTCACTGGGAGAGACGTACAGAGCAATGTATTTCTGGATGATTTCCTGGTAGCTGTCCTCCTGCATCAGCGCCTGGAGCATGGCGGGCGCCATGCCGATGCCGTCCGTTCGGTACAGCGTAATGGTTTCCGACTGGACATCGATTTTGAACAGACTGTGGTATTCCCGGCTCAGCGCGTCGATGATGCGCAGCTGCTCCTCCTGGATTCGGGCATGGGCGCGTTCCTCCTCCACAATGGCATCCACGTTTCGGAATCCCACAATGATCTGATGTGTTTCTGCCGCTTGGAAATAAATCCGGTAAAATGCCACCTGGAAATGGTGAAGCTTCCCATCTTCGTGGTAGGCACGGTAGCTATAGGTGTATTCGTCCTGGGTTTCCAGTGCCCGCAGGACGGTGTCGGCTGCGACCGCCGCCGCAAGACCAGCCCGATCCTCCTCCCACACAAAATGGGAAGTATAGTATTCCCAAACGCTGCGGTAGGACAGCAGGGGCTTATGATCGTCCTGGGTGAGCATGATGCCGTTTTGCTTGATACACAGGGCGGCATCGTTTTCCAGATCCAGCTTGAGCACATCGGGAAAATCCCTGCTAAGGGCGGCGGCGATGGCCATTTCCTCCTGGAGGATGGCGTTTGCCGTTTCCACAGCGGCGAGGGCATTCTCGATCTTGCGCTGCTGAGAAAGCTCCAGACGGCTTTCTTCATCCGTATGGTAGACGGAGGCACATTTTTCGCTGGGGGACGGAAGAACCTGCATCCGATCTTCTGGATTTGCGTCCGAGACTTCCATCGCGTCGCCGGTGTCGCAGGACAGCGCGCCCCGGCAGACGGAGGCCATTACCTCCAGCAGCAGAGGATAGTCTGTTCCGGAGGTGGGATTTTCAACGGTCAGCAGTCCCACCGGCTGGCCGCCTTCCATCACCGGCACTGCCAGGAGGCTGCTTGCATCGGGGCATACCGGCAAACGGGCGGAACTGTCCGTGGCGTTTGACAGGGAGGGAAGATAGACGGCTTCTTCCGGGAACCAGTCCTTCCACTGGGGGACGGGAAAAAGCGGCAGGCCGCTCCGGGAAGCGGCGTCTCGGCACCACTGCCATATGCAGCGGAGCTGTCCCTGCTGGGGCTCCAGCCGGTATGCAGCAGCACGGTCGGCACCAAAGTATTAACCGGCGTAAGCCAAGATACCCGTCAGTCCCGCCGCGCCTTGGGGCAGGTGGGCGTAATCCCGCAAAAACTGCTGGATGGCTCCCTCGGGAGTGTGCCGGGGTGGTATCCATTCGCTCATGACAACCTCCATAATGGCTGTGGTTTCTTATGTCTATCTAATGTCTGCTGAATAAGCCGTGTTACGGCTTATTCACGCACCGTTCGGTGCGTAATTCCATAAAAACGGCTCTTTATAACCGTTTTTATGGAATTCAGACAGAAATCAATGCGTATCCAAATGGCATGGCGCACCATGCCATTTGGTAGGTGCAAGGGTTTTGCGCGAAATCGCACAAAATCCTTGCACCAGAACAATGCACGAAAGGCTTGAAAGCCTTGGCTTTCAAGCCTTTCGTGCGTTGTTCCGTACGCATTATCGATGGGAATGGGCTTGCGCTCCCATCAAGGCTGCCACGGACAGCAGCTGCCCTTGTTGGTGCGCTTGGCCAGGTACAGGGCCTGGTCGGCGCGCTCGATCAGATCGTTCGTGGGCAGCTCGTCCGCCTCGCACAGCGCGACACCGCAGGAGCAGGCAACATGGGTGTGCTCCTGGAACCGCTGGCAGATCTGCACGCCCTTTTTCAAGGCGGATTCGCCGTTTCGGACGCGCCTTGCAATCACCAGGAATTCATCGCCGCCGTAGCGGCAGAGGATATCCTCCGGCTCTGCCTGCCGGCGCAGCATTTTGGCAAAGGACTGGATCAGCCGGTCGCCGGAGTCATGGCCGTAGGTATCGTTGGCGATTTTCAAGTTATCCAGATCAAACAGGTAAACGGCCAGGGGCAGATCCTCCTTCCGGAGGTTGGCGAAAGCCTCTTGGAGACCCCGGCGATTCAGCAGACCGGTCAAATAATCCATATTCGCCGCAGCTAACAGGTTGTCTTCCCGCTTGTGGGCCGAGGCAGTGTCGATCAGCCGGGTGACCCGGCGGCGCAGATCCAGAGTGGGATGGCACTTGCACAGGAAATCATCCGCTTCCATGGTCAGCGGCAGTTTTGCCAGATCCTCACTGCAGGGAATGGTGGCAAGAATGGGGATGCCCCATTTCCGGGGATCCTGCCGAAGGGCTTGCATTAGCACACCGGCGCCGTTATCCGGAAGGGTCATGCTCAGAATCATGGCGGAAAGCCGGCTGCTGTTGCCGCAGAGCCAGTCCAGGGCGCTTTGGCAGTCCGAGGCTGCCACAATGGTATAGATTTCCGAAAAGGTGTTGCGCACGGTTTCTAAGGCAACACCGCATAAATGCCAAAAACCGCATTATACAGTGGGTGCCAAATAA
>CAMEWZ010000075.1 GCA_945946745.1 uncultured Clostridia bacterium
CCAAGACCATCCCCGAGACTCGTACCGGCCGCAGCCTGGGTATCCCCATGATCATCCTCAACGTCACCGGCGTCATGAAGCGGGTGGACCCCGAGAACACCGCCCTGTACGACGAACGGGCCAAGGAGTGCATCCATGACATCTTCGCCTACCACGTCAAGCCCGATCTCAAGTGCACCCTGGAGAACGTGGCCCCCGACGGCACCCCCCGGCTGGATATCACCGAGGGCCGGATGGTCAACCCCGGCCACGACATCGAATGCAGCTGGTTCTTGATGGACTACGCCAATGAGACCGGCGATGCCGAGCTGCATAAAAAGGCTGTCAACGTCTTTGACATGGCCTTCAACATGGGCTGGGACAAGGAATACGGCGGCATTCTGTACTTCATGGACTGCCTGGGCAATCCTCCCGAGGCCTACGAGCACGACATGAAGCTGTGGTGGCCCCACAACGAAGCCCTGATCGCCTCGCTGATGATCTACCGGGATACCAAGGACGAGAAGTATCTGGACATCTTCTACCAGGTGCTGGACTACTGCAAGACCTACTTTGCCGACGAGTACGGCGAGTGGTACGGATATCTGCGCCGGGACGGCAAGCCCACCCAGCCTGCCTGTAAGGGTTCCACCTTCAAAGGCCCCTTCCATGTGCCCCGCAGCTTGATTTTGGTTGACCGGATGATGACGGAGATTCTGGGCGAGGAATAACGTAAACAGACAGGAGGCGGCTGTAACATTTTTTACAGCCCCTCCCCAGGCCAGGAGACTGCTATGGACGAACAGATCGACATTCTCGAACGCATTCACGCCGCCTATTACCAGCTGACCTCCACGGAACGCAAGGTCGCGGATCTCGTACTGGCGCAGCCCTCCCAGGTGCAGTTTATGTCCATCACCCAGCTGGCAGACGAATGCGGAACCGCCGAGGCAACCATCTCCCGGTTCTGCCGCCGTCTGAATCTGAAGGGCTTTAACGCCTTCAAAATCGAGCTGGCCCGGCATTCCGCCTCCTCCGGCGTGAAGCCAAAAGACAAAGAACCAAACAGCCTGGTCAGCCGCAGTCTGGAGGTAGGCCGTCTGGCCAGCGACGCGGTGTATCAGACCATTGAGCTGGTGGAACCGAAACAGGTTCTGCGGGCGGTGGAGCTGATCGAATCTGCCCAGCATGTGGTCTGCATCGGCTCCGGCGGCTCCATGATTATGGCCGCCGAGTGCACCCACCTGTTCTCCACCGTCTCCGGAAACTTCCAGGCGGTGCCGGACTCCCATCTGCAAATGTCCGCCGTGGCCACCATGGGCCAAGGGGATGTGGTGATGCTGTTCTCCTACTCCGGCGCTACCACCAATGGCTTGCAGGTGCTGGAGCTGGCGAAGGCCCGGGGCGTTTCCACCATTCTCATCACCCGCTTCCACAAATCCCCGGCAGCCAAGCTGGCAGACGTGGTGCTGCGCTGCGGCTCCAACGAAAGCCCCTTCCAGTTCGGCTCCGTTCCCGCCCGAATCGCCCAGCTGGTGGTGCTGGATGTGCTGTTCCAGGAATACTGTCACCGGAACCGGGAAAAGTGCCAGGAAACCATCCAAAACATTGCCTCCGCCCTGTCGGGAATGCATGTGTGAGGGTCGCGGGCGAAGCCCCTTGCCTCTCCCTATGGGAGAGGTGCCCCCCATGGGGGCGGAGAGGGCCCTCTCAGTCACGGCGAACGCCGTGCCAGCTCCCCCAACGGGGGAGCCAAGGCCGTTGTGCGACAAATTGGTGTTTATTGGTCAGTCCCTTGCCTCTCCCTATGGGAGAGGTGCCCCCTTGGGGGCGGAGAGGGCCCTCTCAGTCACGGCTAACGCCGTGCCAGCTCCCGCAACGGGGGAGCCAAGGCCGCTGTGCGGTAAATGACAATTTGCTGCACTGATGCGATAGCGCCCAAGGCTCCCTTGTGTAAAGGGAGCTGTCAAAAATCTTTGATTTTTGACTGAGGGATTTTGCGGGAAAGCCTTCCGAATTCGCCGAAAACCAATGCGAAAAAGGAATCGTGTACTGCACAATCCCTCCGAGCCGCCTTGCGGTGGGCCACCTTCCCCAATGGGGAAGGCATGGGCGCGGCAGCACCTTTTCACTGTCAACCGGTTTCTGTTTTGAGGTAACGAAAGATGAAATACCTGTCTCAATTTCTGATTATTCTGGGCTTCTCCCTGATTGGGGAAGCCCTTCAGCTTGTCATCCCCCTGCCCATTCCCGCTTCGGTCTATGGGCTGGCGCTGCTGTTCGCGGCGCTGTGTCTGAAGCTTGTCCGGCCGGAGCAGGTTCGGGACGCCGGGGGCTTTCTGGTTTCTCTGCTGCCCCTGTTGTTCATCTCCCCGGTGGTGGGGCTTCTGGAAAACTGGGCGATCATTCAGGAAGCGCTGCTGCCCATTGCCCTGCTGGTAGCGGCCTCCACAGTGCTGACCTTCGGCATCAGCGGCCGGATCGCCCAGTGGTGGATGCGGAAGGGGGACAAGACCCATGGATAAATTTCTCCAAATTGGCATTCTGCCCATCGTGCTGACGCTGGCGGTGTTCCAGATCGGCCAGCTGTGCCAGCGCAGGTGGAAAAAGCCCATTTTCAACCCCACCCTCATTGGCATGATTCTGGTGGTGGTTTTCCTGCTGGTCACCGGGATGGATCCCCAGGTCTATGCCGCCGGTACCGCCCACATGGCCTGGCTGATGACCCCGGCCACCATTTCCCTGGCCATTCCCATGTATGAGCAGTTTCGCATTCTGCGGAAAAACCTCGCCGCCGTGGTGCTGGGAGTCGCTGCCGGATCCGCCGCCTGCATGGTGTTTTTGCTGGTCTGCGGCCTGGCGCTGACTTTGGAGCCGACAATTCTGACCTCCCTGCTGCCCAAAAGCGTCACCACCGCCATTGGCGTTCCCTTGAGCGAGCTGTACGGCGGCATTGGCGCGCTGACCACCGCTGCCATTATCATCACCGGAATTCTGGGCAACATGTTTGGCGCCACGCTGTGCCGCCTGTTTCGCATCACCGACCCGGTGGCCCAGGGCGTGGCCTTCGGCACCGCCTCCCACGTTATCGGCACCTCCAAGGCAGGGCAGATCAGCCCCCTCACCGGCGCGGCCAGCAGCCTGTCTCTGGTGGTGGCAGGCCTGCTGACGGCGGTGCTGTTCCCCCTCCTCGCCGCCGTTGTGTAGGAAAGTTTACGGTCTATTCATGTAAATTTTAAAGTATTTTCAGAGGTTTCTTCCGGAAAAATGCTATAATTCCCCAAAAAAGATAGAATGGGGAATTATGATGGAGCAGCAAAAAAAGCAGGTGCCCTTTGTGGAGAGCCGCCTGCGGCACAACATTCTGGAAATGCCCAAGGAGATCCGCCAGGCCAGCGGCATCGTCATCTACGGACGGCGGATCAAAAGCCTGGTATTCACCACCGATCTGGCGGTGATCAAAAACTGCGATGCCGACGCGGTGTTCGCGGTGTATCCCTTCACCCCTCAGCAGTCCATCAGCGACGCCATCATCAAGGCCTCCTACATACCCGTGTTCTGCGGGGTAGGCGGCGGCACCACCCAGGGCCTGCGCACCGTGTCCCTGGCCAAGGATGTGGAAAGCCAGGGGGCCATGGGGGTGGTGCTGAACGCGCCCATCAACAACATGAACCTGCTGGCGGTATCCCGGTCTGTGGACATTCCGGTCATCATCACCGTGGTGGACGAGAAAACCGACATCGGCGCCCGGCTGGAAGCAGGAGCCTCCATTCTGAACGTGGCCGCGGCAGGAAAAACCCCGGAGCTGGTTCGCGCCATCCGGCAGCAGTATCCGGAGGTACCCATCATCGCCACCGGGGGCAACCGGCCCGAAACCATCACCGCCACCATCGAGGCCGGTGCCAACGCCATCACCTACACCCCGCCCTCCGCTCAGGAGCTGTTCAAAGCCATGATGGCAAAATACCGGGAGTTTTGATGCATAAAAGAAAAAATCCTTATCGGGTTAGCTCAGCAAAAGGGGAATCTTGTTCATTCGCACCTCACCCCTTGCCTCTCCCTCTGGGAGAGGTGGCAGCCGTTAGGCTGACGGAGAGGGCGGCGGGGCGCTGCATTACCCTCTCAGTCACGGCCAAAGACCGTGACAGCTCTCCCAAAGGGAGAGCCAAGGGTGCTTCGTTAGAGAAAGAACAATATCGTTGACGAACACCCTCCGTAGGGCGGCTTGCCCTCAAGCCGCCCTACGGAGGGTGTTCATTCGATAAAGACCAACAGCTGGGTAAAACCGATCAGCACAAAAGAAAAAAACGCTGTCATTGGAAACCGGTTCTTCACCGGCCCCAATGACAGCGTTTTGCAATTACCGGATTACTCCCACAGGCCGTCGGGGTACTTGCCCTCGTCGGTCATGGCCTTCAGCGCGGCCACTACCATGGGCTTGTCCGCAGCGTAGGTCACGCCGTACCAGCGGTCGGGGGAGGTGAGCACCTTGAAGGTGGCCTTCTTCTCGTGGATCAGCTGGGCCACAGGCAGGGGCAGGAAGTATTCGCCCTTCAGCGGATTCTCCACCAGGGTCTTGTCCAGGAAGGCGGCGAACCGGATTTTGGCCTCCTCCAGGAAGCTGGGCATATAGCCCCACATGTTCATGGAGACGGTGGTGTCCGGGGCCACGTCCGTCCAGGTTTCCCCATCCTCGGTGAAGTGGATGCCGCCGTCATACTTCTCAATTCGGGTGCGCTCGTTGATCTCCGTCAGAAACCCCTTTTCGTCCGTCATACAGACACCCCGGGCCACGCTGCCGTTATCGGTAACGGTGTTCCTCAGCTCATAGCCAACCAGACAGTGGCCGGTGGGATCCTGGTTGGACACAAGCTGGTCATAGATGACCTTAAAGGCGGATTTTCCATAGTAATCGTCGGAATTGATCACCGCGAAGGGCGCGCCGTCAATGGCCTCCTCGGCGCAGAGCACCGCGTGGCTGGTGCCCCAGGGCTTCACCCGGCCCTCGGGAACGGTGTAGCCTTCCGGCAGCTTGTCCAGCTCCTGGTAGGCATAGCGAACCTCCACCGGGGCCTTCTCCAGGCGCTTGCCCACGGTTTCCATAAAGTCGCGCTCAATGGCCTTCTTAATGATGATAATCACGGTGTCAAAACCGGCTTCATGGGCATCGTAAATGGAATAGTCCAAAATCGCTTCGCCGTGACTGCCCACAGGGTCGATCTGCTTCAAACCACCGTAGCGGCTGCCCATACCGGCGGCCATCACAACGAGAACAGGTTTCTTAGCCATGTCGTATGTCTCCTTTATCCACAGACTCGCCAACAACCCGGATCTTCCCCAAGCCGCCGGCAATTTGGTACACCTTCATTATATCCTGTTTCCCACCGGAAAGCAAGGGATATTGGGATAATATCTTTCATTCGATGTAACGATTCTGCCGTAGCAGAATTTTTGCAAGCAGTCCGTGTTTTTGTTCCGCCGGAGTAGAACCAAGGCTCCCTTGTGCAAAGGAAGGCTTTAGGCCGTCTTCTACAAAAGTGCCTCCGCGTTAAGACAGATGCTGTCCCTGCGCAGCTTTTCCCAGGCAAAGCCCTGGGAAAGCTCCCGGGCGCTGATGGATTCCGGCTTGTCCAGCAGTCCGGCGGCATAAGCCAGCGCGCCGATGAGCTGCTCCGGACGCAGCCGTTGGCGCAGCTGCCCCAGATCCAGATCCCGATCCCGCTTGCTGAGACGCCGCCCATCCGGGGCCAGGAGCATGGGCACATGGGCGTATTCCGGATGAGGAAAGCCAAACAGCTCCTGCAAATACATCTGCCGGGGGGCTGAGGACAGCAGATCCATCCCCCGAACCACCTCCGTGACCCCCGCCTCGCCGTCATCCACGGTGACAGCCAGCTGGTAGACATAAATCCCATCCGCCCGGCGCACCACCATGTCGCCGCAATCCGTGGCCAGATTGCAGGAATATTGGCCCTGCACCCTGTCCGCCACTGTCCAGACCCGATCCGGCACCCGTACCCGCCAGGCAGGACTGCGGCCAAAGGCCGCCCGTTGCGCCGGTGTCAAATCCCGGCAGGTGCCGGGATAGACGTAGGTGCCGTCGGACAGATGGGGGGCGTCGGCACTGTGCAGCTGGCTGCGGGTGCAGTAGCAGGGATAGAGCAGCCCCATCTCCCGCAGCGTTTCAAAATAACCATCATACACCGAACTCCGGGTGCTTTGGGCCGGGGTCTCCCGATCCCAAAATAGCCCCAGCCAGCGTAAGTCCTCCCGAAGAATGTCCGCGAATTCGGCGCTGGTGCGCTGGGTGTCCAGATCCTCCATCCGCAGCACCATTTCCCCGTCCCGGCTTTTGACGGACAGCCAGGCCAGCAGGGCGGCAAAGACGTTGCCCAGATGCATCCGCCCCGAGGGCGTGGGAGCGAAGCGCCCCACCGGTGTCAGCTCAGCCATTTCAGCCACCATCCTACCACGGCCAGAATGCCCAGCACCTCCAAAATCGCCAAAAACAGCAGACCGCCAATGCCCTTAGGCGGGGGATCGTCGTCAAATACCGCCGCGTCCTCGTCCAGCTCCTCCTCGTCCTCATAAACCGTCCGGGCGTAATCCACGGCGGGATTTCTCCGGCGGCGGGCAGGCTTCTCCGGGGCGAGCAGAGCATCTACTTCCTCCAGCCAGTCCGCATCGGGATCCGGCGTATCCGCATCCTCGGCATATTCTTCTTCCTCTTCCGGCTCCTCCGCTTCCTCCGCGGCCAGCAGTTCCTCTTCCAGCCACTTCAAATTCTGTCCGGGATCATCAAACATCGTCATCCCTCCTTTGGTGGTTATTTTACGATATCCGGCGGGGAAAGTAAAGAGGAAACTGACGCATCCAAAAATCGCAACAAGAATAGAAAACATGTGCATATCCGCTTTCCTCGGTAAAAGGGGAATTTTGTTAATTAGCACCGCACCCCTTGCCTCTCCCAGAGGGAGAGGCAAGGCGCGTAGGGCGCAAAATTGCTGTTTGGCGGCGACTCGCCGCCACGGCGGAGCGGCGGAACGCGGTTCGAAATACGGCGGCGGCTTGAGGGCAAGCCGCCCTACGGAAGGTGTTCGTTCGATAAAGCACAATACATCTGACAAAAGCCGATAAGCACATAAAAAATCCCGCCCCAAAACTGGGACGGGATTTCTTAACAAGGGAACGATACCGAGCGGGTCTGGGAAGTAACGATACCCACCAGGCCAACGCACGCATTGTCTGCGGCCGCTGGCCGCTTAGCCGAAGACGGAGCGAAAACGAACCAGGGAACGATACCGAGCGGTACCCAGTGGTGTTACGATACCCACCAAGCCAACGCACGCATTAGCCGCCGGCCTTGCCGGCATTAGCCGAAGACGGAAAGGAGGAAACCGGCCGCGATGGCGGAGCCGATCACGCCAGCCACGTTGGGGCCCATGGCGTGCATCAGCAGGAAGTTAGAGGGGTTGGCCTTCT
>CAMEWZ010000076.1 GCA_945946745.1 uncultured Clostridia bacterium
GGCGGCCCAGTGCGCCCAGGCCGGCGCCCGGATCTACGAGCTGAACCAGGAGCTGTTTGAGACCAACACCCTGGCCCGGCTGAAAATGCAGGCCTGGATTGTGGATCACATGCGCCTGCTCCGGGACGGGCAGATGGCGATCAGCGCGATTCCCAAGGCTGTGGAGCGGGAGCTGGGGGTTACCGAGGACGACATGGACAACATTTCCTCCTTCCCCCGCACCGTGGCAGGGGTGAAAATGGCAGCCACGCTGCGGGAAACCGCCGATGGTGCTACCAAGCTGTCCGTCCGGGCGATTCCGGGCTATGACGCCACCGTGGTAACGGTGAAATTCGGCGGCGGCGGCCACAAAGGCGCTGCCGGCGCGTCCATAAAGCTGCCCCTGGAAGAAGCGGCCAAAGCGGTAGAAGCGGCGATGTTGGAACTGGAATGAAAATGCAGAATGCGAAATGCAAAAAATGCGGATCGGGTTGACGAATAGGCGCGACAAATTGTAAATTAGCGCGCAGCGGCCTTGGCTCCCCCTATGGGGGAGCTGTCACGGCACAGCCGTGACTGAGAGGGCCCTCTCCGCCCCCGTAGGGGGCACCTCTCCCATAGGGAGAGGCAAGGGGCTGACCGTTAAACACCAATTTTCTGTCTGCTGCGTTAGGTCGATAAGCATTATGCAAAAGAATGGTGCGAAAGATTGCGCGATGGGAATTGCTGCGAAGCAGCACTGCGATTCGGCATTTCGCATTCCGCATGAATGAATATCATGTGTTTATGAATGGAATTGTAATCATAGATAAGCCCCAGGGGTGGACCAGCCAGGATGTGACCGCCCGGCTGCGGCGGGTGTTCCAGACCCGGCGCATTGGCCACGGGGGAACCCTGGATCCCATGGCTACCGGCGTGCTGCCGGTGTTTGTGGGCCGGGCTACCCGGGGGGTGGAATTTTTTGAGCACGCGGAGAAAACCTACGAGACGGTGCTCCGGCTGGGTCTGACCACCGACACCGAGGACATCACCGGCGCCGTGCTGACAGGGTCCCCGGTGTCCGTCACTCAAGAACAGGTGGACAAAGTCCTGGAACGGTTCCGGGGAGAGATTTTACAGGTGCCCCCCATGTATTCTGCCTTGAAGGTCAACGGCCAGAAGCTCTACGACCTGGCCCGGAAGGGAAAAGAGGTGGAGCGCCAGCCCCGGCCCATTACCATCCATGAGCTGACCTTCCTGGGAATGGAGGGCGGCGACGTCCGCCTGCGGGTGTGCTGCTCCAAGGGAACCTATATCCGAACCCTGTGCAAGGACATCGGCGAGGCTCTGGGCTGCGGTGGCTGCATGGCGGCGCTGCGCCGGGTCAGCGCCGGGGAATACACCATCGATGAGGCGGTGCCTTTGCAGGAGCTGCTGGAGACCCAGGAGCCGGAGAAGTATCTCCGGGCGGTGGACACCATGTTCCGCAATTCCCCCGGGGTGACATTGACGGCCAACCAAGAAAAGCGCTGCCGCAACGGCAACGCCTTCTCCGTGAAGCTGGGAGACGGAACCTACCGGGCCTATAGCCAGAGTGGGGAATTTCTCATGCTGGCAAAGGTGGACGGCAGCGTTATGTCAACTATCAAAAGCTTTTTTGAAGTGTAAGTGAGCGTATGGAGAAAACAATTTACGCCCTGGGCTTTTTTGACGGGGTGCACATTGGCCACGGGGCGCTGCTGCGCCAGTGCCGGGCTTTGGCGGCGGAGTATGGGGCTGCTGCCGGGGTGGTGACCTTTGCCTCCCACCCGGATACCCTGGTGATGGGAAATACCCCCCGGCTGATCAATACCCCCCAAGACCGGGAGCGGCTGCTGCGGGAATCCTTTCAGATGGACGGGGTTGTGACCCTGCCCTTTGACGAGCCCATGCGGGCGATGCATTGGCGGGACTTCCTGGAAATGCTGACAGAGCGGTACGACGCGGCGGGCTTTGTCTGCGGGGAGGATTTCCGATTTGGAGACAAGGGCCAGGGAGACGCGGCGCTGCTGGGGCAATACTGCGCGGAAAGGGGACTGCCCTGGGCTGTGGTGCCGGAGCAGATCATTGATGGCATCCGGGTGTCCAGCACCTATATCCGCAGTCAGATCGAAACCGGGGACATGGCCACGGCGGTGAAATTCCTGGGCCACCCCCATATCCTCAGCGGTCAAGTGGTGCATGGACGCCACCTGGGCAGCAGCCTGGGCATTCCCACCGCCAACCTGCGGCTGCCGGAGGAGCTGGCGGTTCCCAAATTCGGCGTGTACATCTGCCGGGCGCTGGTGGACGGAAAGGCCTACCCGGCGGTGACCAATATCGGCACCCGTCCCACGGTGGAGGGCCACCGCATTACGGTGGAGCCTTGGATTCTGGACTATGCGGGGGATTTGTATGGTCGGGAGATCACCCTGGAATTCTACCGTTTCCTCCGGCCAGAGCGGAAATTCCCCAGCCTGGAGGCGCTGACGGCGGAAATCCACCGCAATGCCCAGCAGGTTCGGGACTATCTGAAGGAAATGGAGGCGCGGCAATGAACCGGGAACGTTTGGAAGAACAGCTGGCGGAGCTTCCGCTGTATCTGTATGATTTTCTCGACCCGAAGGAGCTGGAATTTTCCCAACGCATCCGCTGGATCTGCCAGCACGAGTGCCCCATGTACGGCAAGACCTGGGCCTGCCCGCCGGGAGTGGGCAGCGTGGAAAGCTGCCGGGAAAAATGCCTGTCCTACGGCAACTGCCTGATGATTGCCACCATTGCGGAGGTATCGGATATCGCGGACATCCAGCAGACCCTGGCCACCCGCCCGGAGCATGAAAAGATCACCAACCAGGTGGGTGCGGCCATGGAGGCGCTGGGGGCGAAGCCCTACATATTGTCCACGGAGGCCTGCGCCTTATGCCAGCGCTGCGCCATCCTGGCTGGCCAGCCCTGCCGCCATCCGGAAAGTATGCACCCCTGTGTGGAGAGCCACGGCATCAACATCATCCCAACGTTGGAAAGCCGGGGCCTGGAATTTCAGTATGGTGAGAACGTTGTTACCTGGGTCTCGCTGCTGTTTTACCAATAATCGACAAAGAAATGGGAATGCCCCCAGAATACCGCTGGCGTTTTTCCGCCTTTGGTGTAGAATAGAGCTGTTCCCGAAAATAGCAATACCCCGCGAAAGCCAGAAACGCGCCAGCGGGAGGATTGTGGATAGACAGAAAATGTGAGGTGATCGTATGCCTGCCAGTTATGCCCATTACCGTTTTGGGAAGCAGGTGCTCCCTGATCTTCCCGCCGAGATTCGCCAAAAGATTCAGCGTTTCCGGCGGCTGTACGATATGGGGCTGCAAGGCCCGGATTTTTTCTTCTACTATAACCCCCTCATGAAAACCGGGATTGGGGATCTGGGAGGGCAGTTCCACAGCCAGACGGGACAGGCCTTCTTTGAAAATGCCTGCAAGGCTGCCACGTCAGAGGCGGCGCAGGCATACCTGTACGGTCTGCTGTGTCACTACTGCCTGGATTCCGAGTGCCATCCCTTTGTGGAGGGCAAGGTCAAAGCCGGCGAAGCCCGGCATGTGGCTCTGGAATCGGAGTTTGACCGGTATCTGCTGGCCCTGGACGGCTGCGAAAGCCCCCATACCTATGACCTCAGCCCCCATCTGAAGCTGACCCGGGGAGAATGCATGACCGTGGCGGCGTTTTTTCCACCGGCCACAGGGGGAAATGTGAACCAGGCCGTCCGGTTTATGGGCTTTTCCCTGCGGTTTTTGTCCAGCAAAAAACGCAGGGCCAGAGAAAGACTGCTGCGTCTGGTGAAGCCCAGCCTGTTGGACAGCTTGATTCCCGAAGAACCGGTGGAAAGCTATGCCCGGATGGACAGCGAGCTGCTGGCCCGGTTCAATCGGACGGTCAAGGGGTATCCGCAGCGGCTGGAGCAGCTGCGGGCCTTCCAGAACCAGGGCCAGCCCCTGGGGGATGATTTTTTGGCGACCTTTGGATGAGACTGGAAAACGGAGAATGGTTATGAAAGAAAAAAGCAAGCTCACGGCATTGGAACGCAGCTGGATCCTCTATGACATCGGCAATTCTGCCTTTGTGCTGCTGGTTTCCACGCTGATCCCCATCTATTTCAACGCCCTGGCCGCCGCCGATGGGGTGAATGAGGATCTGTACTTAAGTTACTGGGGCTATGCAGGCTCCATCGCCACCATTCTGGTGGCCATCATCGGCCCGGTGTGCGGCGCGCTGTCCGACCGGAATTTTAAAAAGCCCATCTTCCTGCTGTGCTTGACGCTGGGCGCGGCAGGCTGCGCGGCCCTGGGCTTTGCCTCCAACTGGCTGATATTCCTGGGGATTTTTGTGCTGGCGCGGGTGGGCTATTCCGCCAGCCTGGTGTTTTACGATTCCATGCTGCCGGAGATCACCGACAATGACCGTATGGACAAGGTTTCCTCCATGGGCTATGCCTATGGCTACATCGGCTCGGTGATTCCCTTCATTTTGTGCCTGGTGCTGGTGCTGA
The DNA here is from genome assembly GCA_945946745.1 of uncultured Clostridia bacterium. Lineage (GTDB taxonomy): Bacteria > Bacillota > Clostridia > Oscillospirales > Oscillospiraceae > Faecousia. Next base: position 4,511 of record CAMEWZ010000076.1, read on the forward strand.
TGCACAATGTCTTTGGCCTCAGCCAGAGCAGCGCCATGGCGATCGCGTTTTTGCTTACCGCTGCATGGTGGGTGGTGTGTACCCTCCCCCTGCTGAAGGGCTACCGGCAGACCGCGTTCGTTTCCGCCAGCAAAAGTCCCATTGGGGATTCCTTCCGCCAGCTGGGCCGAACCCTCCGGGACGCCAAGAAGGAGAAGCATATTTTCCTGTACCTGCTGGCTTTCTTCTTCTTTATCGACGGTGTTTACACCATCATCGATATGGCCACCGCTTACGGCGCGGCCCTGGGGCTGGACACCACGGGATTGCTTCTGGCCCTGCTGCTGACCCAGTTCGTGGCGTTCCCCTGCTCCATTATTTTCGGCAGGCTGTCCGCCAAATATGACGCGGGACTGCTAATCAAGGTCTGCATCGGTGCCTATACGGGCATCACCCTGTTTGCCGTGTTCCTGGTAAGCCAGTGGCAGTTCTGGGTGCTGGCGGTGCTGGTGGGCATGTTCCAGGGTGGCATCCAGGCTCTCAGCCGCAGCTACCTGGGCAAGATCATTCCCGCGGAGCGCAGCGGTGAATTCTACGGTCTGATGGATATCTGCGGCAAGGGCGCGTCCTTTGTGGGCATGACCCTGGTGTCCGTGGTGAGCCAGCTTACCGCCGGCATCACAGTGGATGTGTTTGGCATGACCTTGCAGAATGAAAACATCGCCGTGTCCGCCTTGATCGTGATGTTCGTCGCGGGCTATGTGCTGTTCCGCAAGGCGGACAAGCTTAACAAGCAGCGAAATTCCGTCCAATAACCAGTCGGGAGGGGAATTTTCCCCTCCCTTTTTTGGGCAAAGAAATCCCCCGCCATCCGGGATGGCGGGGGAAAATGCTCTACCGTGTATCTTACAGCAGGGTAGCGAAGTGCTTGATGGTGCGAACCATCTGAGAAACGTAGGAGTTCTCGTTGTCGTACCAGCTAACAACCTGCACCTGGCTGGTGCCGTTGCCCAGGTTGATGACCATGGTCTGGGTGGCATCGAACAGGGAGCCGAAACGCATGCCGATGATGTCGGAGGAGACGATCTCGTCCTCGTTGTAGCCGAAGGACTCGGTGGCCTGAGCCTTCATCTGTGCGTTGATCTCTTCCTTGGTGGGGTTGCCTTCCACAACGGCGTTCAGGATGGTGGTGGAGCCGGTGGGGGTGGGAACACGCTGAGCAGCGCCGATCAGCTTGCCGTTCAGCTCGGGGATGACCAGGCCGATGGCCTTGGCAGCGCCGGTGGAGTTGGGAACGATGTTCACAGCACCAGCACGGGAGCGGCGCAGGTCGCCCTTACGCTGGGGGCCGTCCAGGATCATCTGGTCGCCGGTGTAAGCGTGGATGGTGCACATAATGCCGGACTGGATCTTCCAGCCGTCGTTCAGAGCCTTAGCCATGGGAGCCAGGCAGTTGGTGGTGCAGGAAGCGGCGGAGATGATGTTGTCTTCCTTGGTCAGGGTGTTGTGGTTGACGTTGTAAACGATGGTGGGCAGGTCGTTGCCGGCAGGAGCGGAGATAACGACCTTCTTGGCGCCGGCGTCGATGTGCGCCTGAGCCTTGGCCTTGGAGGTGTAGAAACCGGTGCACTCCAGGACAACGTCCACACCCAGCTCGCCCCAGGGCAGCTCAGCGGCGTTGGCCTTGGCGTAAATGGTGATCTTCTTGCCGTCAACAACGATGTTGTCCTCGCCAGCCTCAACGACATGGCCCTGGGCGGCGTAGTTGCCCTGAGTGGAGTCGTACTTCAGCAGGTGAGCCAGCATCTTGGGGGAAGTCAAGTCGTTGATGGCAACGACTTCGAAGCCCTCAGCGCCGAACATCTGACGGAAAGCCAGACGGCCGATACGGCCAAAACCATTGATTGCAACTTTAACAGACATGGTAATTCCTCCATTTTTCATTACTGCATTGCAGTATAGTAAACTGGTGTCGCACGGTGGTATTCGATATCTCCGTACGGATTTATTATACAATATCCCCACATGGTTGTAAACTGTGAATTTTGTACAAATCGTACTGTTTTCTTGCATTTTTCGGTGCAAAAATGCTAAGGCAACTCCGCACAATGGGGTAAGGCGATTCGGCGAAGGATTTTGCCCCATTATGCGGTGTTGCCTTAATGAAAAAGGAGAGGACGTTTGTCCTCTCCCAAATCGTAGCTTATTCCGCGGCGGCCTCCCAGGTGACGGGAGACTCGGGGGTGCAGATGGCGATGTAGCTATTGCCCACGCCCAGCTCCAGGGGCTGGCCGTCCTCGGTGAAGAAGCGGAAGGGCTGGTCATCGCCGTCGCAGGCCCAGGTGATGGGGATCAGCTTGCCGCCGCAGGCAAAGTAGCCGCTGCCGCCAGCGCTGAAGTCCGCGATGAAGTAGATGCCGGTAGTGGAAATATCAGCGTTCATGATGATCACATTGCGGAAGGACTCCACCTCATCGGTGATCTGGTCGCGCATTTCCTTGCCGTACTGGTTGAAAACGTACTTGCCGGTGGCCTCATCATAGACCATGACGGTGTCCTTCTTGGCCTGGCCGTAGGTGAAGGTCAGGCTGATCTTGGCGGCGTCCTCACCGTCCACGGGGGTGCCGTCCTCGGTGAAGTTCAGACCGTAATCCCGATCCAGGTTCATGGCCATACCCTTGGACTCGGCATAGGCCTTGATGCCGGAGCCGACACCAAACAGGGTGTTTTCATAGGAGCGCTTGTACTCGGTGTCCCGGTAAGAGGTACCGGCGGAGGCAACCTCCCAGGCGTCGATGTTGAAGTTGTCGATGCCCCGGTTCCGGGCGTCCTCCAGCGCCTGGTCAGAGCCGCCGGCGTGGGACAGGATCA
>CAMEWZ010000077.1 GCA_945946745.1 uncultured Clostridia bacterium
GAAAGCTGAGGCACCCCTGCTTAAACCGGGAATCCCGGCAGGCGCGCAGGGTCACTTCGGGGAGAAGGGAAATGGTTTCAATCATAAAACAGGCTCCTTAAAGGTAAATGCAAAATGGCGGCGAGTCGCCGCGGACAATACATACACAGGATGGCTTGTATTCGTTACACGATTAGGCACCGCTCGGCGTCGTTACTGCGGTAAATTGCAATTTTGCGGCGTAAAGGCTCCCCTGAAAGGGGAGCTGTCACAGCGTAAGCTGTGACTGAGGGGTGCTTCAAAAAGTTTGTTGATAACAAACTTTTTGGTGATTTGCTCCGCAAATCACGCACCCTTCCGAGCCGCCTTACGGCGGCCCACCTCCCCTAAAAGGGGAGGCTTTGGCTGGTTCTACAAACTACAATTTTACACAGCAACAGCAATGATTGCCCGGCTTGCGCCCGCCGTATTCCTGGAAACAGGACATGTAATGGTTATTATATACCACTTTTCCCAAAATAGGAAGTAGGACACAAAAATTTAAGACTTTTTCTGTTGTCATTTTTTCCGCTTTGCGGTAGAATGAAAGCCAAGACTACAGAAGGAGGACTTCGCCATGGCATGGCTGGAAATTACCCTAGAAACCGCGTCCCACAAATGCGAGGATGTGGTGACGGCGCTGACCGCCCGGGGCTTTGCCGACCTGGTGATTGAGGATCAGGCGGAATTGGAAACCTTCCTGGAGGAAAACCGGGCCTACTGGGATTATATTGACGAAACACTACAGCAGCAATTGCAGGGGCTTTCCCGGATCAAGCTGTATCTGGAGGACACCGACCAGTCCTCCATGGCCCGGCTGGAATCTGCCGCCCGGGAGCTGGAGCTGCCCATGGCGGTCGCTCCCCTGGCGGAAACCAACTGGGAGGAAAGCTGGAAGGACAACTACCCGCCCCAGGAGGTTGGCCGTTCCCTGGTGGTGCTGCCCTACTGGCGCGCGGAGGAGGAAACAAACCGGCGGAAGGTCATTCTGGATCCCGGTCTGACCTTTGGCACCGGCGCCCATCCCTCCACCCAGATGGTAATGGAAACCATGGAGGATGTGGTAACAGACGGCTTTTCCTGCCTGGATCTGGGCAGCGGCAGCGGCATTCTCTCCATCACCGCCCTGCGGCTGGGGGCGGGAAAAGCCGTGGGCATCGACATTGATCCCAAGGCGGAGGACATCGCCCGGGAAAACGCCGCCTATAACGGCTTTGCTGCCCCGGAATTCACTGCTCTGACCGGAAACGTCACCGAGGATAAGGATCTGATGGCATCCCTGGCGGCGGCGGAATACGACCTGGTGCTGGTGAACATCGTCGCGGATGTGATCATCGCCCTGGCCCCGGTGCTGCCCCGGTTCCTGACGGACAAAAGCACCTTGATCTGCTCCGGCATTTTGGATGTCCGGCTGGACGAGGTGATTTCCGCCCTGGAACAGGCAGGCCTGCGTGTTACCCACACTAGAGAAAAAGAAGACTGGCGCTGCGTAACGGCAAAAAGAAATACATGCTTATCGGGTTCACGCAGCAGAGCAACAAATTGTAATTGAGTGGACAGCGGAAAGTTGTGGTATCCTTTCGGGATGAATGAAAATATTGTCCGAAATACTGTATAAGACCAACAGCAATGTTTTCACTGGAATTTTTAATCTGTCCCGAAGGGACACCTTAACTGTCAACTGTCAACTATTAACTGATACAAACTATCTGTCTAAGGAGCAACCCTATGAATATTCCCTATCGTACCCAGCGAATGCTGAAACGGGTCGGCACCGTTTTGATGGCCGTGCTGGTGGTTGGCGTAGCCGCCTGGCTGTGCTGGGTGGTCTGGCTTCAGCGCTATGTGGTCTACACCAGCGACGGCGCCGAGCTGGACTTCGAGCAGTCTGCCAATGACGTCATGGGCGAACGGGCCGAAAAGCCGGTGGCCCAGGAAAACATTTCCATTTTCTACAACGAGGGCGCCGACGCCATCGACACCAGCAACGAACTGAAATCCCTTTCCGGCTACTACATTACCAGCGACATGTTCAAAAACGATCTGGAAAACGTGCTGCTGCAAATCGAACGCCTGCCCGCCGGAACCGCCGTTATGATCGAGATGAAAGGGCCTTACGGCTCCTTCTATTACCCCAGCCAGCTGAGCGACGCCACCATCTCCGCCAGCACCAACGTGGAAACTGTGGTGGACCTGGTAAGCAAGCTGCAAACCAAGGGCTTTTACACCATCGCCCAGGTCAGCGCCTTCCGGGATCGGGAATTCGGCGACAAGAGCGTAACCTGCGGACTGTACATGCTCAGCCGGGCGGGTCTGTGGATGGATCAAGGCGGCATGTACTGGCTGGATCCCACCAACGCCTCCACCACCAGCTGGATCTCCTCCGTGGTGTTGGAGCTGCGGGGTATGGGCTTTAACGAGGTGCTGCTGAGCAACTTCTGTTTCCCCACCTCCGACCAATACATCTTCAACGGGGACAAATCCGCCGCCCTGGTATCCGCCGCCAAGACGCTGATCTCCACCTGCGCCGCGTCGGACTTTGTGCTGTCCTTTGAAACCAATGATCCCACCTTCCCCCTGCCGGAGGGGCGCTGCCGGATGTACCTGAGCAACGTGGACGCCACCACCATCTCCCAGAAGGTCTCCCAGGTCACCTTCGACAATCCGGAGATTCGGCTGGTATTCCTCTGCGAAACCGGCGACACCCGGTTTGACGAGTACAGCGTCCTGCGTTCTCTGAACGTTGCCGAGGAAGTAGAGGGCCGCAAAGCCGGCTGATTGGCTCATTTCATTCTTGAGGTCATCATCATGCAGACACGAAAATTATACTATGAAGATTCCCACCTCTCCCGGTTCCCCGCCACGGTGCTTTCCTGCACCCTGGCGGAGAAGGGCTACGAGGTGATTCTGGACGCCACCGCCTTCTATCCCGAGGGCGGCGGTCAAGCGGGGGACACCGGGATTTTGGGCGGCGTCCGGGTGCTGGATACCCGGGAGCGGGGCGAGTCGGTGGTTCACCTGTGCGCAGAGCCGCTGGCGGAAGGCAGCGCCGTGGAAGGCGTCATTGACTACGGCCCGAGATTTCTTCGGATGCAGCAGCATTCCGGGGAGCACATTGTCTCCGGCATTCTCCACCGCCGCTACGGCTGCCACAACACCGGGTTCCACATGGGTGCGGATGTAATCACCATCGACTTTGACGCCGTGATCCCCGCCGCCGACCTGCCCCAGATCGAGGCGGAGGCCAACGGCGCGGTCTGGGCCAATCTGCCCGTTCGGTGCTGGTACCCAGAGCCGGAGGAACTGGCACAGCTATCCTACCGCACCAAACGGGCGCTGCCCTGGCCGGTACGAATCGTGGAGATTCCCGGCTTCGACCGCTGCGCCTGCTGCGGCACCCACGTCCAGGCCACGGGGGAAATCGGCCTCATCAAGCTGCTGAGCGTTGTTCCCTTCCGGGGCGGCACCCGGATGGAAATGGCCTGCGGCCAGCAGGCTCTGGCTCTGCTGAACACCGCCTACAATCAGAATAAGCTGGTATCCCAGGCCTTTTCCGCCCAGCCGGCGGAAACCGGCGCCGCCGCTCAGCGGATGAACGAGCTGCTTGCCCAGCAGAAATACCGGATCGTCTCTCTGGAGCGGCGAATTTTCGCCGCCATTGCCGCGGGCTATGCAGGAAACGGGGACGTGGCACATTTCGAAGAAGGCTTGGATGGCAACGGCGTGCGGCTGCTGGCGGATGCCATCGCGGAGACCTGCGGCGGCACGGCGGCGGTATTCAGCGGCACGGATGAAACGGGCTACGCCTTTTGCCTGGTGACCAGAAGCGGCGATCTGCGTTCCCTGGGCCGGGCGCTGACAAACGCGCTTCATGGCCGGGGCGGCGGCAAGCCCATCTGCCAGCAGGGCCGGGTCAGCGCGTCCAAAGCCGAAATCGAGGACTTCTTCGCCCACAGGTCTTAACGGTCTTTTTTCGGAAAACAAGCATAGGTTTTTCCCGGCTTGAGGGAAACGCCCCGGGTCTTGGCCAATTCCGAGACGGTGACAATGCGGAAATTCTGCTCCAGCAGGGCATCCACAATGTCCAGCGCCGCCTTTACCGAGCTTGTGGTCATATCGTGGAGCAGAACGATGTCGCCATCGTCCACATTTTTCAGCACCGACTGTTCAATGGCTGCCGTATCGTGGGTGGCCCAGTCCCGGGGATCCACAGACCAGCTGAGAATGGCCAGCCCCCGGGCCTCGGCCACCTGCCGTACCCCGTCGCCGCAGCAGCCTCCCGGCGGCCGCAGGAATACTGGCTTGCAGCCCTCCGGGAGCATGGCCTGGGTGTCGATGATCTCGGCGGCAATGTCCCGGCGGCTCATGTCCTTCATGTTTTTGTGGGAGTAGCCGTGAAACCCGATCTCGTGGCCCTCGTCGAAGATGCGCTGGGTGATATCGGGGTAGTCTTTGATCCGGTAGCCGCAGAGCAGGAACGTCGCCTTTACCCCCCGGTCGTACAGCCCATCCAGCAGCTGGTGGGTATATTTTCCCGAGGGGCCGTCGTCAAAGGTCAACGCCACATATTTTTGTTCTTCCGCCCCCCGGACGGGAAAGGCCAGAAAGCCAAGGCACAAAAGCGCCGCCAAAATTCGCCGCATGGGGATCACTTCCTTTGCTATCGGTAAGCGGCAGGCTGCCGCAGCGGGCACGGTCCGCTTTTTTTATATTTCGATTTGACGTAGCGAAAAAAATAGGGTATAGTATCGGGTGGAGGGTTGCGAAATGGACTTGCTTTGCCCCGTCTGCGGTGCGGAACTGAATAGGCTGGATAATCGCTATGTCTGTCCCCGGGGCCACAGCTTTGACATCGCCCGGCAGGGCTATGTGAACCTGCTGGCCGTACAGCAAAAGCACTCCCGCAACCCCGGCGATACCCGGGAGCAGGTGCTGTCCCGCCGGGAATTTCTGGAGGCGGGCTTTTACGCCCCCATCGCCCAGGCGCTGATCGGCACCGCCAAAGGGCTGGGCATTTCCGGCCCGGTGCTGGACGTGGGCTGCGGGGAAGGGTACTATTCCTCCCGGCTGGCTCAAGCCCTGGGAGCGCCCTTAACGGGCCTGGACATTTCCAAGGAGGCCGTCCGCTGCGCCGCCGGAAAATACAAGGGCGCCCAGTGGCTCTGCGCCACCGCGTCCCACATTCCCGTGGCAGACGGCAGCGCGGCGCTTCTGACCAGCCTGTTTGCCTTGACCGCGCCGGAGGAATTTCACCGGGTATTGCAGCCCGGCGGGTACTTTTTCCAGGTTTTGGCCGCCCAGGATCATCTGCTGGGACTGAAGGCCATCATTTATGACCAGCTGACCTTCAAGGAAAAGGACACCCAGCCGGAATTTCCCGGCTTTGCGCGGGTGCAGTCCGTTCCCATCCGGTTTTCCTTCACCGTGGAAGGAAAGCAGGTGCAAAACCTGCTGTCCATGACGCCCCATGTGTTTCGCATCACGAAGGAAGGCGCGGCGCGTCTTGCCAATACACCCTGTCTGACAGACACTGCCAGCTGCGTGCTCAATGTGTTCCGCCGGATTTAACATACCCGTGTAAATCGGGATGTATGTCTGGAAAAATGTCGAAACAGGGGAATTTCTTAACGACATTTTGGAATATAGGAGCCATCTATGCTGGAAAAACTGCAAGCCATCTGCGGCAAATACGAGGAGCTTTGCGCCAAATCGGAGCAGCCGGATTTTTACGCCGACCCCAAAAAGGCGGCAAAGCTTCTCCGGGAAAAAAATGACCTTCAGCCCATTGTGGAATGCTATCAGGCCTACCGTCAAGCGGAAACCGACATGGAAGAAGCCCAGGAGCTGATGGCCGACCCGGAAATGAAGGAGCTGTGCCAGGAGACTTACGCCCTGGCCAAGCAGCAAAAAGAGGAATTATTCCAAAAATTGCAGATCCTGCTGCTGCCCAAGGATCCCAATGACGAAAAAAGCGTCATTGTGGAGATCCGCGGCGGCGTGGGCGGGGAGGAAAGCGCCCTGTTTGCCCACAGTTTGTTTCGGATGTACTCCATGTACGCCGCGAAAATGGGCTGGAGCGTGGAGCTGCTGAACTACAACGAAACCGAGCTGGGGGGCGTGAAGGAGGCGGACTTCGTCATCAACGGCCGGGGGGCCTACTCCCGGATGAAGTACGAGTCCGGCGTCCACCGGGTGCAGCGGGTGCCGGAGACGGAATCCGGCGGCCGGGTGCACACCTCCACCGCCACCGTGGCGGTGCTCCCCGAGATGGAGGAAGTGGACGTACAGATCAACCCCGCCGACATAGAAATGCAGGTGTTCCGCTCCAGCGGCGCCGGCGGCCAGCACATCAACAAAACCTCCTCCGCCGTCCGGCTGATTCACAAACCCTCGGGCATTGTGGTGGCCTGCCAGGAGGAGCGCAGCCAGGTGCAGAACCGGGAAAAATGTATGCGGATGCTGGCCAGCAAGCTTTATGAGATCGAGCAGGAAAAGTTAGACAGCGAAGTCACCGGCCTGCGCCGCAGCCAGGTGGGCACGGGCATGCGCAACGAGCGCATCCGCACCTACAATTTCCCCCAGGGCCGGGTCACCGACCACCGGGTAAACCTAACGCTGTACCGGATCGACGCCATCATGGACGGCGACCTGGACGAGATCATCAACGCCCTGGCCACGGCGGATCAAGCGGAAAAGCTGAAAAACGCCAAGTAAAAAGGCTTCTCCTTGAGGAGAAGCCTTTGACGGGCGAAATGCAGATAGAAGGAAGAAGCAGTATGGAATACATTACCAATTCCCCGGAGGAGACCGAAGCCCTGGGGGCCGCTTTGGGGCGGGTTTTGACGCCGGGGACGGTGATCGCCTACCGGGGCGACCTGGGAGCGGGGAAAACCGCCTTTACCCGGGGCCTGGCCCGGGGTCTGGGGTATTCGGATATGGTCACCAGCCCCACCTATACCATTGTCAACGAATACTTAGGAGGCCGCCTGCCTCTGTTCCATTTTGACATGTACCGCCTGCGCTCCGCCGAGGATCTTTGGGACATCGGCTGGGAGGACTATCTGGATCGGGGCGGCGTGTGCGCCGTGGAGTGGAGCGAAAACGTGGCCGAGGCCATGGAGGACGCCATCTCCGTGACCATCGAGAAGCTGGGAGAGAATACCCGGCGCATCACCATCGAAGGAGGGGAATCCCTTGCTGATCTTAGCCTTTGAAACCAGCGCCAAGGCCGCCTCCGCCGC
>CAMEWZ010000078.1 GCA_945946745.1 uncultured Clostridia bacterium
TTGCCGCCGGTGTTGGGGCCGGTGATAATCATGGAGTCAAAGTCCGTTCCCAGCCGCAGGGAAATGGGCACCACGGTTTTGGGATCGATCAGCGGGTGCCTGGCCTTGCGCAGCTCCACCCTGCCCTTGTCATTCATGATGGGCGCCCAGGCCCGCATCTGGTAAGACAGCTTTGCCTTGGCAAAGATCACATCCAGCTGGATCAGCATTTGGTAATCCAGGTCGATGGACTCCCGGTAGGCGGCGGCTTCGCTGGACAGCTCCGTCAGGATCCGCTCAATTTCCTTCTTTTCTTTCAGTTCCAGCTCCCGCAAAGCGTTGTTGGCGTTGACGGCAGACATGGGCTCCACAAAATAGGTTGAGCCGGTGGCGGACACATCGTGAACCAGTCCGGGGACATCGTTCTTGCACTCGCTTTTCACCGGAACCACATAGCGGCCCTGGCGGATGGTGATGATTGGCTCCCGGAGGAATTTGGAATAAGCGGGTGAAGAAATCACCTTTTGCAGGCTGTCCCGAATCTTTCCGGACTGAATCCGCATGTGCCGGCGGATGTCTGCCAGCTCCGGGGAGGCATTGTCCGCGATTTCCTCCTCCGAGAGAATCGCGCCGAAAATTTTATCCTCCAAATATTTGTTTGGGGTCAACGCCTGGAAGAGAGGATCCAATACAGTTTTTTCCTCATCCTCCGCCACATACCCCTTGATGGTACGGGCACAGCGGAGAATTCCCGCAATCCGCAGCAGTTCCTTCGGCTGAAGACAGCCACCCCGGTCTGCCCGTTCCAAAGAATCGGACACATCGGAAACATCGCCAAAAATCGGATTCCCTTTCCGGGTACACAAATCCGAGGCTGCCGTGGTCTGCTTCAGCAGCAGCTCCACTTCCTCCAAATCCGAACTGGGCCGAAGCCGAAGACAGGCAGCCTTGCCGCCCTCACTTCCGGCACACGCAGCCAGCAGGCTTAAGACCTGGTCAAGCTCCAGCTTTCCCAGGGATTTTTCATATAATTCTGACATGATTTTCTCCTATGATATTCGGTGTTCCGCTGAATCGGCGTTCAGCAGCGATTTGTAGAAGTCCAATGTAGAGAACCCCCGTTCCAGCTGGGTCACGAGATACGCCTCCGTCAGCGCGGACAGCTGCCGGAGGGTCTGTTCCCCCACCCGGAAGGAAAACAGCTTTTTTGGGTCGCATAGGCTGATGTAACGCATGGCCTCCAGCACGGCGCCGGTCACCGGCATTCGGATACCCGGGGATTCCGGATCTCGGCAGCTGCCGCATTCTAAATGCCCTGCCGACAAATCAAACCGTTCCGGATTCTGATTGCCGCAGACATGGCAGCCAAACAAATCCGGCGTATAACCGGACAGACAGGCGGCCCGCAATTCAAAAACCGCTTTGATCTGCTGCTGCGGCAAATCCAGCCGTGACAGGGCATACAGGCTGTTGAGCAGCAGGGATTGCAGTTCCGGATTGGGCAGATCCTCTTGAGAAAGCACCTCCGAAACCTGGGCAAAGTAGGTTCCCAGCGACAGCTTGTTCAGATCCCGCCGCAGCGGATTAAACAACTCCAGGGTATGCGCTTCGTTGATGGTATACTGCCCCCGGTATTCGAACAGGGTAAATTCCCCATAGGCCAGCAGCTGGCAGGGCGCCGTAAGGGGACTGTTTTTTCGGCGCAGCCCTCTGGCTTTCACCGTTAAACGGCCATGGTGGCTGGTCAACAGGGTCAGCAGGGCATCCCGGTCATGATAGTCTGTGACCCGCAGAACGATGCCCTGGATCGTCAAGTACATAATTCGCCTCCGATTTCAGCTGCTTGCTGTATAGAAGATATGCCTCCGGCGCGCCGGTCTCCACAAATAACTGCCAATAATCCTGTGCGTTCATCTTGATCCCTCCAAAGCATTCTATGCGCCAATGCCAAATCCGGCAATTGACCGCAGGAATAGGATGAACTGGAAACCGATTTTTTACCGCTGGAAATTATTCGCTGTAGCCAAAGTTGCGCACCAGGAAATCGCTGTCCCGCCAGTTTTCCTTCACCTTCACCCAGGTGGTGAGGTATACCTTGGTGCCCATAAATCTTTCGCAGTCCGCCCGGGCCATGGAGGAGATCTTTTTCAGCATAGCCCCCTGCTTTCCGATGATGATGCCCTTGTGGCTGGCCTTTTCGCAGTAAATGGTGGCGTCGATGTCGATAATGCCGTTATCCCGTTCGGAAAATTTGGTAATCTCCACCGCTGTGCCATGGGGGATCTCCTTATCCAGGCACCACAGCAGCTTTTCCCGGATAATCTCCGCCATAACCTGGCGCTCCGGCTGATCGGTGGTCACATCGTCTGGGAACAGGAAAGGGCCTTCCACCGCGTACTTTTCGCACTCTGCCAGCAGCTCCTCCACCCCATCTCCCGTTTTGGCGGAGATGGGAATGATGGCATCGAAGGCGCCTGTCTGGGAATAGGCCGCGATGACCTCCAACAGCTTGTCCTTTTCCACCGTATCGATCTTATTGATGGCCAGAATGGCAGGACAGTGGGTGCCCTTGATCCGCTCGATCAGCGCCTCCTCCTGGGTTCCCACGGAGGCAATCGGCTCTACCACCAGAATGGTGGCATCCACGTCTGAAATGGACTCCCGCACGGCATTGACCATATAATCTCCCAGCTTGGTGCGGGCCTTGTGATAGCCAGGGGTATCCACAAAAACGAACTGAATTGGATCCCGGGTGACGATGCCGCAGATCCGGTTGCGGGTGGTCTGGGGCTTATTGGACACAATGGCGATCTTCTCGCCCACCAGGTAGTTGGTCAAGGTGGATTTGCCCACATTGGGCCGCCCGGCAATGGTAATAATAGCGGTTTTGGTCTTCATAATGCTCTCCTATGTGTTGATGGTTCAATCCCGGCTCATTCCGGGAATCGAGGCGGCAATTGCCTCTTCACGGCTGCGCATCTGGTGTTTCTGCGGGCCTTCGTCCAAGTGATCGTAGCCCAGCAGATGGAGCATGGAGTGAATGGTAAGATAGCCCACCTCCCGGCGGACGGAGTGCCCGAATTCCTGGGCTTGGGCCACCGCCCGTTCCAGGCTGATGCACATGTCCCCCAGTGGCACCAGTCCGGTGGCTGGATCCTGGAACTGCGACCAGTCCTGGGGCGGATTGCCCGCCTCCAGCTGAAACATGGGGAAGCTCAGCACATCCGTGGGAGCGTCAATGTTCCGGCTTTCCCGGTTGATGACCTGGATACCGGCATTGTCCGTCACCAGAACGTTGATCTCACAGGCAGCGGTGATACCCTCGGCCTTTAGTGTCTCCTGGATACATTTGCGGATATTGGCGCTGATGGTCAATTTTTGCAGGCTGAGCTGCTCGAAAACCAAATTGATTTTATGTCTCATTTTATTTTTTCCTCTGGTAACGGCCCTTAAACTGCTGGGCCGGTTTTTTGATATCCGGTTTCTGCGCCGCCTTTTCATAGGCGTTGATGATCTGCTGAACTAGGGCATGGCGCACAACGTCCGCCGAGGTCAGCCGGCAGATGGCAATATCCTTTACCCCCTCCAGCACCCGGATGGCATCCTTCAGTCCCGAAACCTTATCATCTGGCAGATCGGTCTGGGTCACATCTCCCGTGATCACGATTTTAGAGCCAAAGCCCAGCCGGGTCAAGAACATTTTCATCTGCTCCCGGGTGGTATTCTGGGCTTCGTCCAGGATGATAAAGCTGTCATCCAGCGTCCGGCCACGCATATAGGCCAGCGGCGCTACTTCGATAGAGCCTCGCTCTTGATATTTTTGGAAGGACTCCGCGCCCAGCATGTCGTAAAGGGCATCATACAGTGGACGCAGATAGGGATCCACCTTATTTTGCAGGTCGCCTGGCAGAAAACCAAGCCGCTCCCCTGCCTCCACCGCTGGACGGGTTAAAATGATCCGGTTCACCGTTCGTTCCCGGAAGGCGGCTACCGCCGCCGCCACGGCCAGGTAGGTCTTTCCCGTACCTGCCGGGCCAACGCCGATGGTCACCGTGTTCTTGGCTATGGCGCGCATATAATTCTGCTGGCCCACAGTTTTGGCCTTGATGGGTTTCCCTTTGGCGGTAATGCAAACCACATCCTTAGCCATCTGCGCCACCTGGGCATCATTTCCCTCGTTCACCAGGGTGATGAGGTAACGAACCCGCTGCTCATCGATCACCTCGCCCTTGGAAGCCAGCGCCAGCAATCCTTCCAGCGTCCGCACGGCCTTATCGGCCATTTCCTCGTCACCGGAGACCCGCAGATCCGTGCCCCGGTTCACCACCTGGACATCCAGCGCCTGTTCAATGCGTTTGATATTTTCGTCAAAGGAGCCGAAAACCGCGATCAGATCCTCTACCCGCTCCGCGTTGACGATTCGTTCAACTGTTTTTCCCATTTGTGTCTCCAATCTGCTCCTGCTGCACCCTGCCGATCATTTCTACGCAGACGTAGGCTCCCTCCAGACGGTAACAACCGTGGTGGGACAATACACGCTGGGCGCTGTGCCGGATCTGGCCCGCTACCATCTGCGCCGTGACATAGCGCTGGGCAAAGCCACTCAGCGCCGCCTCCGCCTCTTTCTGGGAAAGCTGTCCGTCCGCTGTCTCCCAGACCGTTTGGGTCTGGACGCACAATGCCACAGGCAGCTGAAAGCCTCCCGGCAGGGTGAGGTAGTATTCTGTATACATTCTACCACAACTGCTATCCCAAATTCCACTATCTTTCCAGAAATTTATTCGTTTTTTTCCGAGGAGCAAGCTGTAGCTTTTCTTCTGTTCCAGCATATCCCCTCTTTGCACATAGGATTTTGGCGTCAACACCGTCAAGCTCCGACTGGTTTGGGCGAACACCTCTCCCTCCGCCTTGGCTGCCCGGATGCAGATGCCGCAGTCTGTGTAACCGGAGATCAATGTCTGCCCCTTCTTCACGGCATTTCCCACCTGAACCAAGGGTGTTCCACTGGTAGCAGTGATGGAAAGAATGTACCCATCCCGCGCAGCTTGAATATGGCTTACTCCCGTTGTCTGCGCGAGTGGCTGTTGGCGTGTCCGTTCCCGAACGGAGATAGTGGCCACGCAGCCTTTGGTATTGACTCCCGCCCATTGCAGCTGGGGCAGCCTGGACAAGAGACCATTTTTCACCTTCTCGCTGCGCACCTCCCGTCGGGACGCGCCAAAACCGATGCCGCATTCCTCCGCTGCCGCCAGAATCTGACGCTCCGGAACGGTATGATTGCCCTCCACCCGGACAAACAGCACGCGGGTTGGCAAAAACAGCGCCAGGAAAAGGAGCAGGCCCATACCCGCCAAAAGCACAGGCCGGTGAAAAACGCGGATTGTCCGCCAGTAGATCCCGGTTTTTCTGACAATGGCCAGCTTATCTCCCCGTTTTTCTGCCAGTGTGGCGGCTTTTCGGTAATCCTTTCGTCGGATTTGCAACCGAAAGGTCAGATCACTTTTCCGTTGCAGCTGATGCAGTTCCATGCCACCGGCATTCCAGGCAGACAGGGTCTGCTCCGGTTCGGCGCTGGTCAATTCCACCGTAAGCATACCGCCTATGGATTTCCAGATATCCATCCTATCCCCTCCGCTGCAAGGCAACGCTGTCGATTTTTCCCCGGATGAGCAGCTGCTCCCGGGTCATACGGGCCAATTCCAAGCCGCTGCCGCAGACACAGATACAGCCAAATTTCACCTTCACCAGAATGGATTCCCGGCTGTAAGCTTTGACTCCCAGGTGATTCTCGATCAGCACCCGATGCTCCCCGGCAAGCTCTACAATGGGCTGGCCCGGCAGCGGCTCCGACGCCAGATCCACGTCATCGGCCAGCCGCTCCCAAAACGTACGCCCTCTGTCCATTCCGCCACCCCCTTTTTCTTCAGCATATGAATGGGGATAGCCCGTCTTGCATAGAATCTTCCGAGGTGATACCGGTGAAGCAAAAGCCATTATGGACGGGAATGGGCGCGTTTTTGGGCATGCTGATTCTGATTCTGGATGGGAAAACAGCGCTGGCAGGCGGCGCCCAGGGCGTGGAGCTGTGTTTTAAAACGGTTATTCCGTCCCTGTTCCCCTTTTTCGTGCTTTCCAATCTGCTGACGAGCGCCCTGTCCGGCGTGCCGCTTCCTGTATTGCGCCCACTGGGGCAGTTTTGCGGCATGCCCAAGGGGACGGAAACCTTGCTGATATCCGCCTTTTTCGGCGGATATCCCGTGGGCGCTCAGACTGTCGCAGCGGCTTACCGGAGCGGCCAGCTTTCTCGGGAAGAAGCACAGCGGCTGCTGGCCTTTTGCAGCAATGCCGGGCCGGCGTTTCTGTTCGGTATGGCCGCGTCCCTGTTTCCCAGGCGCTGGATGGCATGGGCGCTGTGGGGCATTCATATTCTCAGCGCGGTTTTGACCGCCGCTTTCCTGCCGGGGAAAAGCGGCTCTGATGCGATCCTTCCCAAAGCCAAGGCTATGTCTCCAACCCAGGCGCTATGGCAGGCTTGTCGGGTGATGGCGGCGGTCTGCGGCTGGGTCGTCCTGTTCCGGGTGGTCATTGCGTTCCTTGACCGGTGGGTACTGTGGCTGCTGCCTGTCACCGTTCGAGTCGCGGTCGCCGGCTTTCTGGAGCTGTCCAACGGCTGCTGCGCGCTGGCAAGCATTCCCAACCCCTCCCTGCGTTTTCTGCTTTGCTCCGAAATGCTGGCCTTTGGCGGATTGTGCGTCACCATGCAGACGGTTTCCGTGACCCAGGGGCTTTCTCTGCGTTCCTATTTTTGGGGAAAGCTATCGCAAACAGCTCTCAGTCTGCTGCTGGCTGGCGCCGTAATGGGAGGCGTATGGGCGAAAAGTACCGCTTTTCTGCTCCTTCTGGCAGGGATTTCCCTAAAAATCAGAAAAAACAGTAGCAATCCGGCAGCGGCTGGTGTATAATGAGGGCACTTACCTTACGGAGGATACAACCATGCTGTTTCGCAAAAAGATAGAGCCATCCTGCGCCTACTGCCTTTACAGCGCCCATCTGGAGGACGAGCAGATCCTGTGCGCCAAAAAAGGCAGCCGCACCATGGCGGACAAGTGCTGGCGCTTTCGCTATGATCCCTG
>CAMEWZ010000079.1 GCA_945946745.1 uncultured Clostridia bacterium
GATCCCAACCGCTACGCTTCCCAGTCTACGGAGGAATAAACAATGGAAAAGACCATCGTGACCACCGGAAAAACCATCGATCTGGCGATTGAGGCCGCGCTGAGCCAGCTGGGGCTGGATCGGGACAGTGTTTCCGTCCAGGTGCTCCAGCAGGCCAAGGCCGGTTTCCTGGGCTTTGGTGCCCAGGCGGCCAAGGTGCAGGTGACCTATGAGGCGCCGGATCCTGTGCCCGAGGCTCCCAAGGTTGCCCTCAGCTCCGCATCCCGCTCCAAGCCCAAGGCTGCCGCTCCCGTGAAGAAGCCCGAGCCGCCGAAGGCGGAGCCTGCGGCGCCCAAGGCCGAACCGAAGCCCGAAGCTCCCAAGGCGGAAAAGCCCCAGCAGCCCCGCCAGGAGAAGCGGGCGGATGCCCCCAAGCCTCCCCGGGAGCGCCGGGAGCCGAAGCCCCCGAAGGCGCCCGCTGAGCCAAAGGTTCCCGCAGAGCCGAAGGTTTATACCCCTGCGGAACCCGGCTCCACCGAGGAAAAGATCGAGCAGTTCATCAAGGGCCTGCTGGAACACATGGATTCCCAGGCAGTGCCGCATTGCTGGAAGGTGGAGAGCAATACGTACAAGGTTGATCTGGTAGGAGATGACCTGGGCTATCTGATTGGCCGCCGGGGCGACACGCTGGACGCCATTCAGCACCTGGCCAACTATGCCATCAACCGGGATGTGGACGGCCATATCCGGGTAAATGTGGATGCCGAGTGCTACCGGGAGAAGCGGGAGGACAGTCTGCGCCGCTATGCCCGGAAGAAGGCCCAGCAGGTGCTGAAGGCCCGCCGCCGCACCACCCTGGAGCCGATGAACGCCTATGAGCGCCATGTGATCCACGCGGCGCTCCAGGACATGGACAACATCACCACCCATTCCACTGGTGTGGAGCCGAATCGCCGTGTCGTCATTGAGTACGTCCGATAAATACCAAAAAACAGCGCTGCCGCAGCCGCGGCAGCGCGCTTTTTGTTCTGTTGGCAGAAAAATTCTCCCGGAACAGGCGGTTCCGGGAGAATTTCAGACTGTCGAAAATCCCCCTTGGGGCTTTTCGACAGGTTTTTGCAGCCTGCTGCGCGCATAATTTGTTCGCCTCCGGCGAACAAATTATACACTTGCAGTCTGAGAAGTATTTTCCCCCAGGTACACGCCCTGGTGGAAAATGGATTTGAATGGGTTTGCCGCAGAAGCGGCAAATTCTGCGAAGCTTTTTTGGCACGCTGAAATTCTCCCGGAACAGGCGGTTCCGGGAGAATTTGGAAAATCAACAGAGTTTGCTTATACCGTTCTTGCCCATTCGGTGACCAGCAGACCGGGAAACGCCCAAATCAGCTGGTAGAGCAGAATGTTGATGGGGGTGAGCAGTTCGGTGTTGCCCAGCACGGCCAGCACCAGCATAATCAGCATTCCCAGAATGCCGCCAATGATGTGAATCATCAGACCCAGCCGGACAGAGGTTCGCAAGGCCCGGGCGCCGGTGACGGCATAGGCGGAGCCGATCAGCTCCTCCCGGGTGGTCAGTGCCAGAGCGGGGGCATCCGGATCGGGAGCGATTTTGCGAAGCCGGTCAGCCTCAGTGTGATCCGGGAAGGCGATGCGGCGGGTCTTGACCTCGAACTTGGCCCGCAGGAAGCTTTCTGTGAGCATAAAGTCACCGCAAAGCATTACGGGCGTCAGCTTTCGATAGCCGCACAGGGTTACAAGGCCCGCAGCGGCGGAACGCATTTTGGCATAGGAGATGGCATACACCGCGCAGAGCTGGCCGTCAATGGCGGCATACACCGCCTGGCTGACCATGGTGCCCTCGGGGATCTCGATGCCCATATCCTGCATGAAATTCAAACTGCCCAGCAGCACCGGCTCGCCGTGGATCTCGCCGCCGATACCGCCGCCGCCGTAGTTCTGGAAGTTGTCCACATGGCATTCGGTACCGTTGCGGCTGGTGAGCAGCTGCTGAAACACGGGCACCAGTCCGCCGCCGGTCATGGCGATCAAGGAGGTGGAGTAGGAGACTACGTCATCCGGGTTCCGGTCGCCGTAAAATTTGACGCCGTTGAGCTTGGTGCTGCCCTGGGGGAACAGATCCTGATCGTACAGGGGGAAAGCGGCCTTGCTGCACAGCGCCTTGACGCCCTGCCAACCGCACAGAACCGTGCCCACCATATGCAGCCGCTGCTCCAGAATGGCCATGGGGCGGCTGATCGACACAAAGAAGCTGGCGGGAACGGCCACCAGCAGGCTGGTGGCAAGGATCTGAACGCCCATGCTCAGCCCGTGGGACAGTCCAGCGAACACCGCAATGCAGATGCAGGCCAGCAGGCTCAGCCCTGCGTAAAGGCTCTGAACCAGCATGGGCGCGGAGGTCTTGGCGTAGGTGTCCATGAAATCCTCGACCTCGCCCTCGGTGCGCAGGAACGCGTCCTTTCCTCCGTAATAATTCCCAACCTTGACAATGCTGTGGAGACGGACAGCCTTGCGCATGGTATCCATCTGGGCCATCTCTGCATTCCGGCTCTGAAGGGAGGCCCACAGCGCCATGGTCATTTCCAGGCTGAAGGCGGCGCAGCAAGGAACCCGAAGTTCTATCAGACAGAACACCCCATCCACCATGCAGGCGGCAAAGGTCAGTGTGAGCAGGGTGTTGACGGTGAAGCGGCCTTTGAACAGATCCAAAATACTGTCCACCATCAAACCGCTGCCCAACAAGGCGGAGACCAGCATGGAAAGCACCTGGCTGAAGATCACCAGCCGCAGGCGATTCTCCGGAACCATGCCCAGGGCGAACAGGGTGGTGATACCGGCGCACAGCAGCACCACCAGGATATTTACCAGAATCGCGGCCTGGAGCCGGCCGGTTCCCATTTCGGAGAGCTGATAGTACCGCTTCTCCGGCCCGGCTACCAGTTTGCGCTTCAGCTCCTTCAGCCGGGAGCGGGGGGTAAAGACGATGGGGGCGGGGATGAAGGTTTCCTCCACCTCAAAGGCAGGCTCCGCCGGGGCGGCGGGGACAGTCTCATCGGGAAGGTGTACGGTATCATCAGTGGAAACGGCGTCCTTCTCCGATTCCAGATCCGCCAATGCTTGATCCAGCTGCGCGTCGGTGATGGGGGAGAAGCGCACGGTGTCCCCCTCCAGCGCGGGCGCGTCTTCCGGTTCCACACTGGCATCCTCCGGCTGTTCCTCGGGGGCGTGGGGGGCAAAATTCAGATCGGCCAGACTCTTCAATGCGTCCAGTTCCTCCGGCTCCTCCTGGGGCGCGGACAGATCCAGCTCCGGCAGGGAGTCGGGAATCGATTCATCTTCAGCAGTTTCTGAAATCGTCGGTTCGGCGGGGGAAGGTTCTTCGGGAACGCTGTCCTGGGAATCGTCGTGGAATTCCTTGAGGATATCCTCTAAGTCTAAATCGAATTCCTCAAGTTCATTTTTGTTTTCGTCCATATCGGGTATCCTCCTGGTCAAATGCGCTGGCGTACCGCCTCGTACAGTAAAATGGACGCTGCGGCGGACGCGTTTAGGGAGCTGATGCGGCCCTTCATGGGGATGTGCACCATCACGTCACAATTTTTGCGGACAAGCTGGCTCATGCCGTCCCCTTCGTTGCCAATGACAATGGCGGCAGGCACGGTAAGGTCGGCCTGGTACATGGGAATGGAGCCTTCCGCAGCAGTGCCGAAAACCCAGACGCCCTTTTCCTTCAGCTCCGCAATGGCGCTGCTGATGTTGGTGACCCGGGCCACCTTCATATATTCCACCGCCCCGGCGGAGGCCTTGGCCACGGTGGCGGTGAGACCCACGCTGCGGCGCTTGGGGATAATGACGCCGTGAGCCCCGGCGCATTCGGCGCTTCTCAGAATGGCGCCCAGGTTGTGCGGATCGGACAATTCGTCGCAGATGACGATCAGCGGCGCTTCTCCCCGGGCAGCGGCTTCGGCCAGAATGTCATCCAGGGTACAATAGTCGTGGGCGGCGGCCAGAGCGATGATGCCCTGGTGGGCGCGGGTGAAGGACATGGCGTCCAGTTTCCGGCGGTCAACGCTCACCACCACGGCACCGGCCTCCTTGGCCTGGGCGGCCAGGCGCTGCAAGCCCCGATCCGTATCTCCGGAGGCGATGAAAACCTTGTCGATGGTGCGGCCGCTTTTCAAGGCCTCCTGAACGGCGTTGCGGCCCTCCAGCTGGCCTTCCACCTCTTCTGTGGGGCGCTCTGGAGCCCGGCCAGGGCGGCGGCTGTCCGATTCCCGCCCCTGGGGGCGGCGTTTTTCATTCATAGTGTACACTCCATATTCGTTCGCAGTTTTGTGTAAAATATCCGGTGTTGGGCCGGATGTATAGCAATAGATAATAACATTATAGCAGATTTCTTCCGAATTCTCAATACTTTTTTTCTTCCGGCGGGGAAAAAGACGAGCCTTGCCGGAAATTCACAGAAAATTTACGCCAAGACCCGGAATCCTTCATTGCTTAGCGAGGAAAAATGTGCTATGATGGGAAAAACGCAATGCCCCAAGGAGGCGAGGAACCATGGAACCCAATCGCGGAAACGACCAAAACAACAAAAAACCCGGAGGCGACCGGCCGAAGGGTAACTATTTCACCCCGCTGATGATCGCGCTGGTGCTGGTGCTGGTTTTCAGCTGGGTCATGAACACGGTGGAAAAAAGCCAGTACACGGAGACGACCTGGAATGATTTTAAACAGGCCAAGGACGCGGGCCAGCTGTCGGAGGTAGAGATCCGATCGGATCGAATCCTCTATATGACCAAGGAGGAGACGGCGAAAGACCCCTCCCGGCAGAAGGCCTGCTATACCGGCTTGCCCACCGGCGGCGACCTACAGGCGCTGGCGGATGAGCTGGTGGATATGGGCGTGACGGTCAAGGAACAGATCGTGGAGGATAACTCCATGATTATGATGATCCTGTCCTACGTCATTATGATCGGTGGCATGTTCCTGCTGATGAATATGCTCACCAAGCGCATGGGTGGCGACGGTATGATGGGCGGCTTTGGCAAAAGCAAGGCCAAGGTCTACATGGAAAAGCAAACCGGCGTCACCTTCAAGGATGTGGCGGGCCAGGACGAGGCCAAGGAGTCCTTGCAGGAGATCATCGATTTCCTCCACAATCCCCAGAAGTACACCGCCATCGGCGCGAAGCTGCCCAAGGGCGCGCTGCTGGTTGGTTCTCCCGGCACCGGCAAGACCCTGCTTGCCAAGGCGGTGGCCGGTGAGGCGGACGTGCCCTTCTTCTCCATCTCCGGCTCGGACTTTGTGGAGATGTTCGTGGGCATGGGTGCCAGCCGGGTGCGGGATTTGTTCCAGCAGGCGGCGAAGGTGGCTCCCTGCATTATCTTCATCGATGAGATCGATGCCGTGGGCCGTTCCCGGGACAACCGCTACGGCTCCAACTCCGAGCAGGAGCAGACGCTGAACCAGCTGCTCAGCGAGATTGACGGCTTTGAGTCCTCCAAGGGCATTGTGTGCCTGGCGGCCACTAACCGTCCCGAGATCCTGGACAAGGCGCTGCTGCGCCCCGGCCGGTTTGACCGCCGGATCATTGTGGATCGGCCCAATCTCCAGGGCCGTCTGGATACCTTGAAGGTGCATACCCGGAAAATCCGGCTTTCGGAGGATGTGGATCTGCGGAAAATCGCCCAGGCTACCGCAGGCGCGGTGGGCGCGGATCTGGCCAATCTGGTCAACGAGGCAGCCCTCCGGGCTGTCCGCCATGGCCGCCAGGCGGTGAACCAGGAGGATTTGCTGGTATCCTTCGAGACGGTGATCGCGGGCACGGAGAAGAAGAATACCGTGCTGACCGACATGGAAAAGCGGCTGGTCGCCTATCATGAGGTGGGCCATGCTTTGATTGCGGCCCTGGAAAAGCATTCCCAGCCGGTATCCAAGATCACCATTGTGCCCCATACCTCCGGCGCTTTGGGCTACACCATGCAGATGCCGGAGGAGGAAAAATTCCTGTCCACCGCCGATGAGCTGCGCACCGAACTGCGAACTCTGGTGGGCGGCCGGGCTGCCGAGCAGGTGGTATTCGGCATCCAGACCACCGGAGCCGCCAATGACATCCAGCGGGCCACCTCCCTGGCCCGGAACATGGTCACCCAGTACGGCATGAGCGAGAAGTTCGGCTTGATGTCCACCGCCTCGGTGCAGAACCAGTATCTGGACGGCCAGGCTTACATGGACTGCGCCCAGTCTACCGCCGCCGAGGTGGACGAGGAGGTCAAGAAGATTCTGGAAAGTGCCTACTCCGATGCCAAGCGGATTTTGACGGAGAACCGGGGGCTTCTGGACGAGATCAGCGAATTTTTGCTGGTGAAGGAAACCGTCACCGGAGACGAGTTGATGGCCTACGTCAACGCCGGTAAGAATTCGCTTCCTGCCCCGGAGCAGACCACAGAGGAATAACGATACGAGAGCGCGCCGGACAGGCATTTGTCCGGCGCATTCTTTATTTTGATTCTGCGAGATTACAGCTTGCAGTAGGCCACAGCGGTCTGGGCGGCCACCTTGGCGTTGTTGTAGACCAGGCGGATGTTGGAGGCCAGGCTGTCGCCGCCGGTGATCTCCGCCACCCGGGCTAGCAGGAAGGGGGTGGTCTGCTTGCCATGGATGCCCTTTTCCTTGCACTCGGCAATGGCCTGGTCGATGGCGGCGTTGATGGTGTCAAGAGGCATGGCGTATTCCTCGGGGATGGGATTGGTTACCAGCATGCCGCCTTTCAGACCCATGTCGTGGCTGGCCTTGAAGGCCGCGGCCAGTTCCTCGGGCGTGTCCACCCGGTAATCCACGCCGAAGCCGGACTGACGGGTGTAGAAAGCGGGCAGCTCCTCGGTGCCGTAGCCGATGACGGGCACGCCCTTGGTTTCCAGGTATTCCAGGGTCAGTCCCAGATCCAGAATGGACTTGGCACCGGCGCAGACCACCATCACTGGGGTCTGGCCCAGCTCCTCCAGGTCGGCGGAGATGTCCATGGTGGTCTCCGCGCCCCGGTGCACACCGCCGATGCCGCCGGTGGCAAAGATCTGGATCCCGGCCATGTGGGCGAT
>CAMEWZ010000080.1 GCA_945946745.1 uncultured Clostridia bacterium
TGACCCGGGGCAGGGTGTAGTCGGCGAACTCCCGATAGGTGCCCACCTTGCCCTCCTCCTGGGCCATGCCCACATGGGCCTCGTAGATGTACAGCTCGTCCTCACCGGCAAAATTCTGATCCGTCCAGGGGAAAACCTTCCGGTCGTCCTGAATCTCGCAGGTGAAGGTGACGGTCTTGGGATCCTGCACCACCCGGCGGGCATAGAGGGGGATGTGCTCGGTGCGGGTCATGTTGGCGTCCACCACGGTCTTGACCTTGCAGCCCTCCCACAAAGCGTCATCACCGGGGAGGAACAGCTCCCAGTTGCCGTTTCCGATGTTTTTCATGGGATGACTGGTCTGGTTCCAGCCGTTAAAATCGCCTTCCAGGTAGAGTTGATAGGCGCTGGGAGCCCACTCCCGGTAGACCCAGCCGCCGTCCACATGGTGGAAGCCGAAATAATCAAAGGCATTGGCAAAATCGTTCAGTGTCTGATCGCCGCTGAGAAGACGGCTCTTGGTAGAGCGGTACAGGAACATCCGCAGGTCGATATCTCCGGCGAAGGGCTGCAATTGGGGATTCAATTCTAAAATTCGATACATAATGTCACCTTCTGAATTTGATTTTCACAGAAAAACAGGAGAGGCATTGGTTCTCGCTAACCTCTTATGGTATATTTTAGTGGATGAAACCAGCAATGTCAAGCGTCATTGCGGTTTCCTGTACAGTTTCACCAAAAGAAGACAAAATCCGTGTTTTTATCCAATCTCCTTGCGCCGGAATTCCCGGTACAGGAAGGGGGCCAGAACCAAGGTCAGGAAGGTGTACACGATGAGAAGCAGGGTCATGGCGCTGCATACCTGGCTGCCGAACTGGTAGACGTAGAAATACCGCAGGGCTTGATAAATTTGCAGAAGCTGATCCGGCAGCAGCCCCAGAAATTTGCTCAATTTGTCGCTATTGAGATTGTCCAGAAAGTTGGGCAGGAAAATCAGCAGGAAGGGGACGGTCACCGCGAACAGCGAAGACCGGGTCTTGGCGGAGACAAACATGGTGACAAAGGCGAAGAACAGGCAGCCGATGTAGCCGCCCACCGCTACCAGCAGCCAGGCCTGCCAAAGCTTCAAGTGGTAAAAGCTTTTCCACAGGTCTACCTGGAGGGGACAGCTCCCCCCGTCGAACCCCAGAATCCCCAATGTCAGCAGCATATACACCAGCACGGCGGCCCAGTACAGCGCCGTCACCAACCAAAATCCCGCACCGATTTTGGCGGAAACGGCCTTGTCCCGGCCGTATCGGGCGGAGAAAAACACCGCGTCGGCTTTCCATTTGAATTCGTTGGCGAAAATCCCCGCCGCCAGATACCCCAGAATCAGCGCCTCCACCATGATGACGAAGGGAGAATTGTACAATAGCTGCTCCCAGCCTTTGGCGTAGGTGTAGTAGAAGGGCGTTTCCTGGGTCTCGTATTGACGGACAAGGTACTGCCGCTCCCTCTCGGTGAACAGATTGTAGACGCTGCTGTTTTCTTCATACAGCCATTCTTTCATCAGCTTGAGCCGGTTGGGATAAAAGTCCTTGGCTTGATCCGGGGTAATCCGCTCGTTGGTATACCAGTCAAATTCCTGAAAGCCGGATGCGTAGGCATAGTTCATCATATCCAGCACCGGGCGGTAACCCTGCCGCCAGCCGAAGGCAATGTCATTTTGGTTGTAGTCTTTGGACTGGGCCTCCGGGGTGGCGCTGATTTTTTGATTCTCCCGGATGATTTCCTGGAGCCGGGCTTCATCCAGGGGGCCGGACCACCCGCGCTGGGCGGCGCGCAGCTTGGAAATGGCGGCGAGGCCTGTTTCCGGGTCGCCCTGCTCGTTGACCCATTCCACGCCGCTGACTGCCATCCAGGCAGCAAGCAGCACCATCATAGCCAGTAACGCCAGGGCGATTTTTCCGCTGACACTGCTGAAAATCTTCTTCAGTTCAAATTTCACCATCTGAGCCATCTCCTTTTTCTCCGAAATAATACAAAAACACATCCTCCAGGGTGGCGCTCTGCTCTATGGCGTTTCCGGAGGGGGGATTGACGGACAAAATCCGCAGCTCCGCCCCGCCGGGGACGGTTTTGATATTGGACACCTGGAAGGCGCCCAGGTAGGTCTCGATTTTTGCCTTGGGCACCACGGCGCTCCACACCCGCTGGGGCATGGTGGCGATGATCTCCGGGGCGGTGCCGGAGAGCAGAAATTCCCCGCTTTTCATTAGGAAAATTTCCCCCGCGATGTATTCGATGTCCGAAACGATGTGGGTGGACAGCAGCACGATCCGCTCCTCGCTCAGTTCGCTGATGAGGTTGCGGAACCGGATGCGCTCGCTGGGATCCAGCCCGGCGGTAGGTTCGTCCAGGATTAGGATTTTCGGGTCGTTCAGCATGGCCTGGGCAATCCCCGCCCGGCGCTTCATGCCGCCGGAGAGGGTTTTCATTTTCTTGTTCCGGGCCTTATATAGCCCCACCTGCTTCAGCAAAAGACTGGCCCGCTGTTTTGCTACGGCAGGCCGCAGTCCCTTGATGGAGGCGATGTACATTAGGTAATCCTCCACGGAAAAGTCCGGGTAGAAGCCGAACTCCTGGGGAAGATACCCCAGCAGCCGCCGGTACTGTCCGCCCATTTTAAAAATATCCTGCCCGTCCCAGGTGATGCTTCCGGCGGTGGGGGTGATCAGCGTGGTGAGCATCCGCATCAAGGTGGTTTTTCCCGCGCCGTTTACGCCCAGCAGTCCGTAGACCCCGTTATGTAAGGTGCAGGAGATGTTGTCCACTGCCCTGAAATCCCCAAATTCCTTGGTTAAATTGGTGATTGTTAATTCCATATTGGTTTGACCTCCCAAGTTTTTGACCAGCTTCTCTGGCCTCTGAAAATACACCAACCCAGAAAGGCGAAGGACGCTGCCAGCAGCGCTCCCCACAGGGCGGGGGAGATGGCCTGGTATACGGCGTCCCGCAGCAGCAGGCTTTCCCAAAACGCCGTCCAAATGCCGCACAGCACCAGGCACAGTGCCTCCGAGGAAACCCGCCTGCTGTACAGACAGGAAAAGCAGATACAGCAGCTGACATTACAGGGCAGCAAAAACTGCACCAGCAGTTCCCATAGGGTTGCCATGCCGCTGCGCTGGACGGCCAGGAAAAACAGACTCAGCAGCAGCACATCCGCCCCGGCGAACAGGGTGAACCGGGCGGCGTAGATTTGCCGCAGAGAATACAGGGCAGCGCCCTCCACCTCCATGGCGTTGCAGCCACGATTTTTCCAAAGCTCCGGCAGGGCTAACAGGGCAAACAGGGGCCCGGCGACGCCCAGGCTGCGCTGCATATATTGGCTGCTGTCCGCAGACCGCAAAATACACCAAAGCAGGATCAGAAGCCCGCCCTGGAGCAGCCACCAGTGCTTTTGGATGTAGCGGCTCTGCTGAAGCAGAAATTCCCATCGGGACAGGGGCCGTGCCCCTTCCGCCTCAAAAAAGGCAGCCTTGGCGGCACGAACCGTCTGGGCAACCGCTTCTTCCCGGCACTGCGTTTTCATGTTCCAGTCCATTCTCATTCCTCCGTTTCCAGAATGGCGGCCAGCAGCGTCCTGGCCCGTTTGATTCGGTATTTCACCAGCGGTACCCCGATGCCCAGAATTTTCGCGATTTGCGTCTGGGTTAAGCCCTGGATGAAGAACAGCACCGCCGTTTCCCGGAATTCCTTCGGCAGCTTGGCCAGGGCCAGGCGCACGTCCATCCGATCCTCCAGTGTGTCCTCTGCCGTCTCCGGCAAGTCCTCCAGGGGCAGTTCCTGGTGCTTCTTGCAGTGATCCCGGCAGCAGTTGCCCGCGATGACATACAGGTAATTCGCCGCCTTTCCGTAATGCTGGTATTGGGGAAGGGTGCGGAAAAACCGGGCGAAGGTCTCCTGGGTCATGTCCTCGGCATAGCCGGGATCCTGGATATGTATCCGGCAGTAGCGCAGAATGACAGGATAATATTTGCGGACAAAGTCCTCAATGGCCTGCTCGTCCCCCTGCTTCATCCTGCGGATCAGCCAAAAATCCTCGTCCATGGTTTCCTCCCTTCCCGGTAGTCGAAAGCGCTTTCATTTAGAATAACGATACAGCGGCGCGAAAAGATAGTCAAGACAGAAAAAACCACCGGTTTTTTCCGGTGGCTTTTCCGCGGCAGGTCATTTCAGAAAAAGATGAATCAGCCGATTGCTGAGCTTGGAATAGGGCTGGTAGCGCATGGGCAGATCCAGCCAGGTCTTTTTGTCCACGATGCTTTTGTAGTGGGTAAAGGCATCGAAGCCCGCTTTTCCGTGATAAGCCCCCATGCCGCTTTCGCCCATGCCGCCGAAGCCCATATGGCTGGTGGCCAGATGAATCACGCAGTCATTGACGCAGCCGCCGCCAAAGGCACAGCGGGAGGTGATTTGCCGGACTGCGTTCTTGTTTTCGGAGAAAATGTACAAGGCCAGGGGCGTTTCCCGGCTGTTCACCGTCTCGATCACTTCCTCCAAGCGTTCAAAGGTCAGCACCGGCAGTACCGGTCCAAAGATCTCCTGGCCCATGACCGGATCCTCCCAGGTGACGTTATCCAGAAGGGTAGGCTCGATTTTCCGGGTCTCCGGATCGCTGTTTCCACCGAACACCACTTTGCTTTCGTCGATCAGTCCCAGAATTCGCTGGAAATGCTTTTCCGAGATGATTTTGCCATAGGAGTCGTTATGCAGAGGATCGGGGCCGAACTGCCGCTGGATTTCCTCCCGCAGGTATCCCAGCAGTTTGTCCTTGACGGAGGCCTGACACAGCAGGTAGTCCGGAGCCACGCAGGTCTGGCCGCCGTTTAAGAACTTGCCAAAAACGATCCGCCGGGCGGCCAGCTTGCAATCGGCGCTTTCGTCCACAATGCAGGGACTTTTGCCGCCAAGCTCCAGCGTTACCGGAGTCAGATGGGGCGCGGCCTTTTCCAATACCAGACGGCCGACGTTTTTTCCGCCGGTGAAGAAAATGCAGTCAAATTTCTCCTCCAGCAGGCAGGCGTTTTCTGCCCGGCCGCCGGTGACCACCGCCACATATTCCCGGGGAAATAGACTGCTAAGGAGCTGTTCCAGCAGAGCGCTGGTGGCGGGGGAGTAGGCGCTGGGCTTGACGATGGCAGTGCAGCCGGCGGCAATGGCATCCGCCAGGGGATCCAGTGTCAGAAGCAGAGGATAGTTCCAGGGGCTCATAATCAGACTGACGCCATAAGGTGTAGGCTTTTGATAGCTGCTGGAGGCAAACTGGGCCAGGGGCGTGGGAACGGTTTTCTCCCGGGCGAAGGAACGAACATGCCGGATCAGATAGCTAAGCTCGCTGATGACCAGCCCGGTTTCACACATATAGCTTTCTTCCGGGGACTTTCCCAGATCTTGCTGCAAAGCATCGGCGATGGCAGCCTGGTTTTCCAGCAGAGCGGCGCGCAGCTTTTTCAAAGCGGCAATGCGAAAGGAGATGTCCAGTGTGGCACCGCTGGCAAAATAGGCCCGTTGGGCTGCCGTAAGACGGCTGATTTCTTGAGAATTCATGGTTGTTCCTCCATGACATCAAAATAGAATTGTTGTAATTCCTGCCGGTTCATCAGCACCGGGACAGGGTAGAGGGGATTGGCCTCCTTGTCGGCATAGGCGGCCAGCTTGGGAATATCAGAAGGACGAATGCCGGGAAGCTTTTCGGGGATGCCCATGCTCCGGTTCATCCGGCGGATTTCTCCAATGAGAAGGCCGAGGGCAGCAGCCGCCGGAGTGGCGGCGTCCGCAATGTGCATGGCGATGGCGATATCCTTCGCCTTTTTCCCGATGGCCGGGCCGTAGGCTTCCAGCACATAGGGCAGCAGCACCGCGTTGGCCAGACCGTGGGCAATGTGGTATTGCCCGCCCAGGGAGTGGGCAACCGCATGGCAGTAGCCCACATAGGATTTGGAAAAGGCACCCCCTGCCAGGAATGCCGCCCGCAGCATATTGGCCCGGGCAGCCATATCGCTGCCGTCCGAGTAGGCCTTTTCCAGGTTTTCTCCAATCAGCCGGACGGCCTCCAGAGCATCGGCACGGGTTTGCCGGGTGGTGGAACGGCCAAGATAGGCCTCTATGGCGTGGGTCAAGGCGTCCATGCCGGTGGTGGCGGTCATGTTTTGGGGCAGGGAACGGGTTACTTCCGGATCCAGAACCGCAACCTTGGGAATCAAGGGAAAGTCGTTGATGGGGAATTTATACGCATTCTTGTCATCGGTGATGACGGTTGCCAGAGTGGTCTCGCTGCCGGTTCCGGCTGTGGTAGGGACGGCGATGAGAAAGGGGATGGGCTTGAGAACCTTCAGAATGCCCCGCATTTTGGGGATCGGTTTCTTGGGCCGGGCGATTCGGGCGCCAACGGCCTTGGCGCAGTCGATGGAGGAACCGCCGCCGAAGCCAATCAGTGCCTCACAGCCGTTTTGCAGATATCGCTCCCGGGCCAGCTCCACATTCAGAACCGTGGGATTGGCAACCACCTCATCATAAATGGTATACCGGATACCGCTTTCCGTCAAGGCCTTTTTCAGTGGTTCCAGCATACCGCTGATATGCAGAAAGCCATCTGTGACCACCAAAACGTTTTGGATGTTCTACTCTTTCAGACAGCCGGGGATGGCGCCCACGGATGTCAGAACCCTGGGCGAGCGGTATGGCAGGATGGGCAGCGCCAGCCGAAGGACGGTCTGAAAACAGCGGCAAAAAGCTTTTTGGAAAAAACGCATATCTTTACTCCTTTATATAGATGTTGATAAATCAACAATAGATCGTTGAAAAGCCGCTTCTCAAGAAGCGGTGGTTATGACGGCGGCTGCGCCGTGTTGACGGTAATGATACCAGTAAAATGGGGGAAAGTCAACTGTTTTTCCCAAAATCGAATGGTGAGCAGAATTGGAAACGGCCCACCGAAAATCGGTGGGCCGTTTGAAAGAGGTTACTGAATGGGCTCAAAATCCGCGGCGCCGTGCTTGCACAGGGGGCAGACAATGTCATCGGGCAGGGTGTCGCCCTCGTAGACCCA
>CAMEWZ010000081.1 GCA_945946745.1 uncultured Clostridia bacterium
TGGCAAGCAAAGGAGGACTTTCCGATGATTCATGTTATTATGGGCCTGAAGGGCACCGGCAAAACAAAGAAATTGATTGACGCCATCAACGCCGCTGTGGCGGAAGCCCACGGCGATGTTGTCTGCATCGAGTACGGCAGAAAGCTGACCTATGATCTGACTTACAAGGTTCGCTTGGTGGATTCCAAGGAGTACGCCATCAGCACTCCCGAAATGCTGAAGGGCTTCCTCAGCGGTCTGCATGCCGGTAATTTCGATATCACCCACGTATTCATCGACAATCTGTATAAGACCATCGGCGCGGACAAGGCTGCCGCCGAGGAGTTCGTGGCCTGGTGCGCCAAATTTGCCGCGGATAACAGCATGGAGATCACCATGACCATCTCCGACGATCCCGCCAATGCCTCCGAGGCCATGAAGCAGTACCTGTAAGGATGTACATCCTCCGCCGCCGCAGCTTTTGCTGCGGCGGTACTTTTTGCCTGCCTTTCAAAATTCATCGTGTAGAAGGAGTATCGAATGTCAGAAAAAAACCTGCAAGAAAACAAAATGGGCGTCATGCCCGTTGGGCGGCTGCTGGCCAACATGGCCCTGCCCATGATTCTGTCCATGCTGGTGCAGGCCCTTTACAATGTGGTGGACAGCATCTACGTATCGCAAGTATCGGAAAGCGCGGTGACCGCCTTGTCTCTGGCCTTCCCGGTGCAGAACATGCAGATCGGCTTTGCCGTGGGCATCGGCGTGGGCGTCAATTCCCTGCTGAGCAAGAGTCTGGGTGAGAAAAATCAAGAGGCCGCCAACCGGGCGGCAGGCAATGGCATCGTGCTGATGCTGATTATCACGGCGGTTTTCATGCTCTTTGGCATATTTGGTGTGCGGCCCTACTATGAGATGCAGTCCAATGTGACGGAGACGGTGGAGGGCGGCATTGCCTACTCCCGGATCTGCTGTGTGTTCACCCTGGGCATCTTTATGGAGATTCTGGGTGAGCGGCTGCTGCAATCCACAGGCCGCACCCTGTACACCATGGTCACCCAGAGCACCGGCGCCATCATCAATATCCTTCTGGATCCCATTTTGATCCACGGCTGGCTGGGTCTGCCCGCCATGGGCATCACCGGCGCGGCAGTGGCCACGGTGATCGGCCAGTGGGTGGCCGCCATTATGGCCCTGTACTTTAACGAAAAGCACAATCCCGAGGTTCAGTTCGGACGGCGCTATGCCAAGCTGGACGGGCAGACCGTGGGCAGCATTTTAACGGTGGGCGTGCCCTCCATCGTGATGAACGGCATCGGCTCCATCATGAATTTCGGCATGAACCAGATCCTGCAGGGCTTCACGGAAACCG
This sequence comes from uncultured Clostridia bacterium, assembly GCA_945946745.1. Classification (GTDB taxonomy): domain Bacteria; phylum Bacillota; class Clostridia; order Oscillospirales; family Oscillospiraceae; genus Faecousia. Next base: position 1,349 of record CAMEWZ010000081.1, read on the forward strand.
CAACCAGCGTGTTCGGCATTTATTTCAAATTGCAGAGCTTCTTCTTTATGCCCCTGTTCGGCATCAACAACGCCACCATTTCCATCATCGCGTTCAACTACGGCGCCCGGAAGCCGGAGCGGATCACCAAGACTCTGAAAATCGCCTGCGCCTGCGCCGTGTGTCTGATGACCTTTGGCCTGTTCGTGTTCCAGGTGTTCCCGGAGGCACTTCTGGGACTGTTCAATCCCAGCCCCACCTTCCTGGAGATTGGAGACGCGGCGCTGCGCACCATTAGCTGGAGCTTCCCCATCGCGGCGGTATGCATCTCCCTCAGCGCCTGCTTCCAGGCTTTGGGCAACGGCATGTATTCCACCATCACCTCCCTGTGCCGCCAGCTGCTGGTGTTGCTGCCTGTGGCGTACCTGCTGAGCTTGACCGGACAGGTAAACAACGTCTGGCTGTCCTACCCCATCGCGGAGGTGGTCAGCGGCAGCGTGACGCTGTTCTTCTTCCTGCGGATCTACCGGCAGAAGATCAAGCCCTTGTTTGCCTAATCAATGCGTATCCAAATGGCATGGCGCACCATGCCATTTGGTAGCATTAATCACATCCCCGGGATGGAAAAGTCCCGGGGATTTTTTGCATTTCCTATTGACAACGGGAGAAAATAAGCGTATACTGAGATTATCAAATGAACAATTGCTCATATGTTTAATTCAGAGGAGGAACCGTCATGGCGAAGAAGGTCTACATCATCGACAATCTGGACTGCGCCAACTGCGCATCGAAGATCGAGAAAAAATTCAACGACCACCCAGGCGTGGAGGAGGCGATCATCACCTTTGCCACCAGGCAGCTGCGGCTGACAGCGGAGGATCCGGATGCTCTGATTCCGGAGCTGGTGGAAATCGCCCGAACCATTGAGGGAGAGGTCACCATCACCCCCAGGGACGCAGCCCATTCGGAGCACAGCCATGGGCATCCTCATCACGGGGACGGCTGCTGCTGTGGGGAACATCTCCATGAGGATGAGGAAAGCTGCTGCGGCCACCAGCACCACCACGAGGATGGGGAGGGCTGCTGCGGCCACGAGCATCACCAGGAAGATGGCAAGAGTCACCATCACCATTCCGATCAAGAATCCCATGCCCATGGGGATGAAGAGGAAAGCGCCCTGCCGCTGATTTTGGGCGCGGGACTATTCGTGCTGGGTCTGGTGCTGAACCGGGTGGCTCCCTCCTGGGCAACGCTGCTGGCCTGTTTGGCCGCCTATGTGATTCTGGGCCGGGAGGTGGTCATGACCGCTGTCCGGAACCTGGTGAAGGGCCATGTGTTTGACGAGAATTTCCTAATGTCCGTAGCCACCATCGGCGCATTCTTTGTGGGCGACTACCCGGAGGCGGTGGGCGTGATGCTGTTCTACCGGGTGGGGGAATTTTTCGAGCACAAGGCCGTGGAGCGCAGCCGCAGCCAGATCATGGAGGCGGTGGATCTGCGGCCGGAGGTGGTTCAGCTGGTGGACGGCAACCAGGTGCGGGAGATTCCCGCCGGGCAGGCCCAGGTGGGCGACCTGGTTCTGGTGCGGCCCGGTGACCGGATCCCCCTGGACGGCGTAGTCGTCAGCGGCCAGAGCCGGCTGGACACCGCGCCCATCACCGGTGAGCCGGTGCCGGTTTCCGTGGGAGAGGGCGACTGTGTCACCTCCGGCTGTGTCAACACCGTGGGCCAGCTCACCGTCCGGGTGGAAAAGCCCCTGGCAGAGTCCATGGTGACCCGGATTCTGGACAGCGTGGAGAATGCCGCGGCCAGCAAGCCCAAAATGGATCGGTTCATCACCCGGTTTGCCCGAATTTATACCCCTGTTGTGGTAGCGGTGGCCCTGGGCACGGCGGTGATTCCCTCCCTGTTCACCGGGAACTGGGGCTATTGGGTGTACACCGCGCTGACCTTCCTGGTCATGAGCTGCCCCTGCGCCCTGGTGCTCAGCGTGCCCCTGGCCTTCTTCGCCGGAATCGGCGCGGGAAGCAAGAAGGGGATTCTGTTCAAGGGGGGCCAATCCATGGAGGCCATGGCGGGAATTAAAGCCGTGGTCATGGATAAGACCGGCACCATCACCAAAGGCGATTTCAAGGTGCAGAAGGTGGAAAGCGTCCTGGACTTGGCGCAGGTGGATACCCGGAAGGAACTGCTGATGCTGTGCGCCAGCTGTGAACAGCGCTCCACCCACCCCATTGCCGTCAGCATTGTGGCGGCGGCGAAGGAGCAGGGCTTGGCCTTGACCCAGCCGGAGGAACTGGAGGAGCTGCCCGGCCGGGGCATCCGCGCCCTGGTGGAGGGCAAAGAGATCCTCTGCGGAAATGCCCGTCTGATGCGGGAAAAGGGCGTAGCCTTCGCGGATACCGCCGAATACGGCACCCGGGTGCTGGTGGCGGTGGACGGGGTCTACCAAGGGTATCTGCTGATCGCGGACACAGTCAAGCCCGGCGCGGAGCAGGCGGTGCGCAGGCTCCGGGATGACGGCATCGAGACGGTGATGCTCACGGGAGACGCGGAGGAAGCGGCCAAGGCGGTTGCCAGCGCGGTAGGTATCCGGGAGGTTCACGCCGGTCTGCTGCCCCACCAGAAGCTGGAACGGCTCCAGGCCATCCGCCAGGAGAAGGGCGCGGCCATGTTCGTGGGTGACGGCATCAACGACGCCCCGGTGCTGGCGGGCGCGGATGTGGGCGCGGCCATGGGCAGCGGCGCGGACGCGGCCATCGAGGCGGCGGATGTGGTGTTTATGACCTCGGATGTGGAGGCGGTGCCCCAGGCTCTGGGAATCGCCAAGGAGACCGGCCGGATCGCCTGGCAGAACGTGGTATTTGCTCTGGCGGTGAAGCTGGTGGTGATGTTCCTCGGTCTGCGGGGGTTTGCCTCCATGTGGCTGGCGGTATTCGCCGACTCCGGCGTGGCCATGCTGTGCGTGCTGAATTCCATCCGGCTGCTGTATAAGAAATGAAAAACAGGGGAAAGGGACTTTGGTTTCTTTCCCCTGCTTGCCTATTTGCGCTCTTGCGGTTATGGGCGGAATTTGGTATACTGGGGCAGAAAGGGCGTGAGAAAATGCGCTGTGACTGTCATATGCACATGGTTCTGGATGGGGTGGACTGGAAAAGCGCCATCCGGCGGCATTCGGAACAGATCGACGAGGGTTGGATCCGGCAGGTGCTGGAGACCTACCGCCGCCTGGGCTTTGCCTACCTGCGGGACGGCGGAGACCGCTGGGGCGTAGGAAAACGGGCCAGAGAACTGTCAGAAGAATACGGAATCACCTACCGGACGCCTCTGGCGCCGCTGTGCCAGGCCGGGCATTACGGTGGGTTTATCGGGAAAAAGTACGAAAATCTCCGGGAATACGCCCATTTGGTGGAGCAGGCCCGGGAGGATGGGGCGGATTTTATCAAAATCATGATCTCCGGTCTGATGGATTTTGACCGGTTCGGGGTCTTGACCGAGGAAGGGCTGGAACCGGAAACCATTTTTGAGCTGATTCACATCGCCCACGAGGAGGGCTTCGCGGTGATGGCCCACGCCAACGGCGCCCGGACGGTGGAGACTGCGGCCCGGGCGGGGGTGGACTCCGTGGAGCACGGAGCCTATCTGGATGGGGAGGCCCTGGCGGCCATGGTGGAGAACGGGACGGTCTGGGTTCCCACCCTGTCCACCATTGGCAATCTGCGGGGGAAGGGGCGCTTTGAAGAACAGGCTGTGGAGCGGATTCTGGAAAGCGCTATGGAAAATGTGCGGCTCTTCGCGGATATGGGTGGCCTGCTGGCCCCCGGCACCGACGCCGGAGCCTGGGCCGTTCCCCACGGGAGTCTGACGGAATTTGCGCTTCTGGAACAAACTCTGGGCCAAAACGCCGACGCAGTGCTGGAAAAAGGCACCCGGCGGATTCAGGAGAAGTTTTCATGCGGCAGCTGCCTTCGTTGAGAGGGCCCTCTCCGCCCCCTGTCGGGGGCACCTCTCCCAAAGGGAGAGGCAAGGCGCATACAGCGCTAAATTACAATTTACGCAGCCGTAACGTGTAGCGATGATTGTCCAGCCCGGGCACGCATTGTCCGCCGTCGCTGGCGGCTTATTCCTGCTTTCCGTCGGGAAATACCTGCAAAGCAGTCACTGTCAGCAGCGGGGCCAGGAGCATACCGCCGATGCCCCAGAGCTTGTAGCCTGCGTAAAGGGCCATCAGCGTAACCAGCGGATCCAGTCCCAGATGCCGGCCTACCAGCCTTGGCTCCAGCGCCGAACGGGTCACAGAGGCGGTCAGATAGATCCCCAGAAGCCCCAGGCCCAGGGCGCCGTTACCCTGGAGCAGGCACAGAACACTCCAGGGAATCAGCACCGTGCCGGTGCCCAACACCGGAAAGGCGTCAATCAGCGCGATGCCCACCGCCCACAATGGCGCGTATGGCACCCGCAGCAGGAGCAGTCCCAGCAGGAGGATGACAAAGGTCACCCCCATCAGCTTGCACTGGGCTGTCAGCCAGCCGCCCACGGCCCGCTTCATCCGGCCCCAGGCCTCCAGCAGCGGCCGAAGCTTCTCTTTGGGCAGGCGGCGCTTCAGCCAGCCCTTGATCCCAGGCAGCTTTGCGGAAATCATAAAGCCGGACACAATGGCGGTGCCCAGGCCCAGAGCGCTGTCCGGGATGTGGCTGAGCAGACTGCCCGCCAGTCCCAGCAGATACCGGACGGCTTTGTCCACCAACGCGGCGCCGTCGGAAAACAGGGCGTTGACATTCTCCTGAATCAGAGGGCGCAGACTGCCCGGCGCTTGCGCGGACAGGTTCAGCAGCCAGTTCTGGGCCAGGGTGTACCCGGAGCGGGCGGCCCTTTCCACTTCCGGCAGCGCGCCGGACAGATTTTTCAGCTCCCGCACCACAAACGCGCACAGGATCAGCAGTGCCATGGCCAGAAAGCAAAACGCCATGGAAACCCCGATACCGGCACTGACGCCCCGGGGCAGCCGAAGCCTGCGGTGCAGAAAGTCCACCATCGGCTCGGCAGAAAGCGCCAGCCCCAGCCCCAGCAGAAACGGGGAAAACAGCGGCAGCAGGCAGCGCAGAAACACCCAGACGGCCAGGAAGGTCAGGGCGGCAGACGCGATTTTTTTGAACCCGGGTTTCAGAAAAATTCCTCCTTTCCCCATCAGATAAGGGTTGCATTTTCGGAAATGTATGGTACAATACGTTGTGGAAAAACAAATGTTGTTCTATTGTACACAATTTTAATACCTTCCAGGAGGTCATCTATGTCCACTAAACCACAATACTATATCGTGGAGGCATCGGCGCTGCCCGAGGTATTTTTAAAGGTAGCGGAGGCAAAGCGGCTGCTTTCTACAGGAGAAGCCTCCACCGTCAACGAAGCGACCCGGATGACGGATATCAGCCGCAGCGCGTTTTACAAGTACCGGGACGCGGTGCTGCCCTTTCAAAATATGATGACCGGGCGGATCATAACCTTCCAGCTTCTGCTCCATGACGAGCCGGGTCTTCTGTCGGAGCTGCTGAGATTGTTCGCCCAGGCCAAGGCCAATATCATCACCATCAATTCCATCGTGCCCACCAACGGCACCGCTGTGGTGACCATCTCGGCGGAGACCATGGATCTGACGGTGACGCTGGAGGATCTGCTGCACCAGCTGGAGGTTTTCCCCGGTGTGGTCAAGGCGGAGGTTCTGGC
>CAMEWZ010000082.1 GCA_945946745.1 uncultured Clostridia bacterium
GCCATTGCCCATTATGGGGAGACCGAGGCAAAAGCCACCGGCATTTTTGAGCCGGCGGGATACCAGCTGATGGAGCGGTTCTTGAAGGGGTAACATAGATAACTTGTGCTTTCTCTAACGAAGCACCCTTGGCTCTCCCTTTGGGAGAGCTGTCACGGTCTTTGGCCGTGACTGAGAGGGTAATGCAGCGCCCCGCCGCCCTCTCCGTCAGCCTAACGGCTGCCACCTCTCCCAGAGGGAGAGGCAAGGGGTTCGATGAATGAATAATGGAGGATACAAATATGTCCAGAGTATATAATTTCTCCGCAGGCCCTGCGGTTCTGCCGGAGTCCGTTCTGAAAGAGGCCGCTGACGAAATGCTGGATTACCGGGGAACCGGGATGTCCGTGATGGAGATGAGCCACCGGTCGAAAGCCTACCAGGCCATCATCGACCAGGCCGAGGCGGATCTGCGCAAGCTGATGGGAATTCCCGAAAACTACAAGGTTCTGTTTATGCAGGGCGGCGCCAGCCAGCAGTTCGCCATGATTCCCATGAACCTGATGAAAAACAAGGTTGCCGACTACATCATCACCGGTCAGTGGGCCAAGAAGGCCTGGCAGGAGGCGCAGCTGTATGGCCAGGCCAACGCCGTGGCCTCCTCCGCCGACAAGACCTTCTCCTACATTCCCGACTGCTCGGATTTGCCCATCAGTGAGAACGCGGACTATGTCTATATCTGTGAGAACAATACCATTTACGGCACCAAATTCTGGCAGCTGCCCAATACCAAGGGCAAGGATCTGGTGTCCGATGTGTCCAGCTGTTTCCTGTCCGAGCCGGTGGATGTGACCAAATACGGTATGCTCTACGGCGGCGTGCAGAAGAACATCGGCCCCGCCGGTGTGGTCATCGCCGTCATTCGGGAAGATCTGATCCGGGAGGATGTGCTCCCCGGCACACCCACCATGCTGCGCTACAAGACCCACGCCGACAACGGCTCCATGTACAACACGCCCCCCGCTTATGGCATCTACATCTGCGGCAAGGTGTTTCAGTGGCTGCTCGCCATGGGCGGTCTGGAGGTCATGAAAGGGCGCAATGAGAAGAAAGCCGCCGTACTGTATGATTTCCTGGACAGCAGCCGTCTGTTCCACGGCACCGTGGTAAAGCAGGATCGTTCCTTGATGAACGTCCCCTTCGTCACCGGCAGCACCGAGCTGGACGCCAAATTCGTGGCGGAGGCTGCGGAGGCGGGCTTCGTGAATCTAAAGGGCCACCGCACCGTGGGCGGTATGCGGGCCAGCATTTACAACGCCATGCCCATCGAGGGCGTAGAAGCGCTGGTGCGCTTTATGGAAAAATTCGAGAAGGAAAACATTTGAAAAGAGGAAAACCATGTATCAGATTCATTGCCTGAATAAGATTTCCCCCAAGGGCACGGCCCTTTTGACGCAGGAATATCAAACCACCGACACCCTGGAAAACGCCGAGGCGGTTCTGGTGCGCAGCGCCAGTATGCACGAAATGGCGCTGCCCGAACGCCTGCTGGCAGTGGCCCGGGCAGGCGCGGGTGTCAACAACATCCCCTTGACCAGCTGTGCCGAAAAAGGCATCGTGGTGTTCAACACCCCCGGCGCCAACGCCAATTCCGTGATGGAGCTGTCCCTGTGCGGCATGCTGCTGGGCAGCCGGGATATCGTTGGCGGCATCAACTGGGTTCAGTCCATCAAGGGCAGCTCCGAAATTGCCCGTATGGTGGAAAAAGGCAAGTCCCAATTTGCCGGACATGAGATCCGGGGGAAAAGCCTGGGTGTCATCGGTCTGGGCGCGGTGGGCGGCCCTCTGGCCAACGCCGCCAGAAGCCTGGGGATGACCGTCTACGGCTGCGATCCCTTCATCTCCATCGACGCAGCCTGGCATCTGGACAGCCACATCACCCGGGTCAACAGCCGGGAGGAAATCTACGCCAAGTGCGACATCATCTCCCTGCACACCCCTCTGCTGGAGGACACCAAGAAGATGATTAACGCCGAGGCCATCGCCAAAATGAAAGACGGCGTCATCATCCTGAACTTCGCCCGGGATCTGCTGGTGGATGACGACGCCATGGCCCAGGCCCTGGCCAGCGGCAAGGTTTCCCGCTACGTCACGGACTTCCCCAACGAAAAGAGTGCCAATATGCCCGGCTGTATCGCCATTCCCCACTTGGGCGCCTCCACCGAGGAATCCGAAGATAATTGCGCCAAAATGGCCGTGCAGGAGCTGATGGACTATCTGGAAAACGGCAATATCCGCAATTCCGTCAACTATCCCAACTGCGATATGGGCATCTGCCAGAGCGCCGGTCGGATCACCCTGCTGCACCGGAACATCCCCAACTCCCTGGGCCGGTTCACCGCCGCCATCGCCGGAGAAAACGTGAACATCGCCGGTCTGATGAACAAAAGCCGGGGCGAGTTCGCCTATACCATGCTGGATCTGGATCAGCATCCCTCTCCGGATGTGGTCGAGCATCTGAAGCAAATTGAGGGTGTCCTGCGGGTGCGGGTCATCCAGTAATCCATTCCAAATCACCCACCCAAATATGAGGGAGGAACGCCAATGAAAACCATGCTGGAAAATGCCCGCGCCGTGAAAGCAGAAATCGCCAGGCTGCACCCCGGGCAGAAAAACGCGGCGCTGAACGCCATGGCGGACGCCCTGCTGGCACACCAGGACGACATTCTCGCCGCCAACGCCCTCGACCTGGAGGCGGCTAAGTGCGCCGTATCCCAGGTAATGCTGGATCGGCTTCTGCTGACCCCCGCCCGGATCGCCGGTATGGCCCAGGGCATTCGGGAAGTAACCGCCCTGCCCGATCCGGTAGGGCTTGTTCTGGAAGAACACACCCGGCCCGATGGCCTGCAAATCCAGAAGGTTTCTGTTCCCATGGGCGTGGTGGCCATCATCTACGAAAGCCGCCCCAATGTCACCAGTGACGCCGCCGCTCTGGCGCTGAAAAGCGGCAATGTCTGCATTCTGCGCAGCGGCAAGGAGGCTTTCCGCAGCGCCAACGCCATCGTCACCGCCCTGCGCGCCGGACTGGCGGCCCAAGGCATCCCGGAAAACGCCGTAAACCTGGTACAGGATACCAGCCGCGCCAGTGCCACTGCCTTGATGACTGCCAACGGCTATGTGGATCTGCTGATCCCCCGGGGCGGCGCGGGACTGATTTCCGCCTGTGTGCGCAACGCCACCGTCCCCTGTATCGCCACCGGCACCGGCATCTGCCACGTGTATGTGGAGAAAACCGCCGACCTGGACATGGCCCTAAACATCATCGAAAACGCCAAAACCAGCCGCCCCAGCGTGTGCAACGCCGAGGAGGTGCTGCTGGTGGATAAAGCCATCGCCCCCACCTTCCTGCCCATGCTCTATGACCGGCTGGTAGCCAAGCGGGAGCATCCTGTGGAGCTGCGGCTGGACGAGACCGCCGCCGCCATCATTCCCGGAAAAGCGGCTGGCGAAATGGATTTTGACACAGAATTTTTGGACTACATTCTGGCTGTAAAATGCGTAGAGGGTGTGCAGGAAGCGGTGGCCCACATTGCCGCCCACTCCACCGGGCACAGCGAGGCCATCGTCACCCGCAGCGCCGAAGCGGAAGAAATCTTCACCTCCACAGTGGACAGCGCGGCGGTGTACGTCAACGCCTCCACCCGGTTCACTGACGGCGGTGAATTCGGCCTGGGCTGCGAAATGGGCATCTCCACCCAGAAGCTCCACGCCCGGGGCCCCATGGGTCTGCGGGAGCTGACCACCTACAAATACATCATCCACGGCAACGGACATGTGAGGTAAACACCATGAAATACGGATTTATCGGCTGCGGCAACATGGGCGGCGCCATCGCCCGGGCCTTAAGCAAGCAAACCAAGGACATTGCCCTGGCAGACCGCTCCGGCAGGGGCAAGGCTCTGGCCTCTGATCTGGGCGTCACCTATTCGAATAATACCTCCATTGCGGAAGGCTGTGACCGGATTTTCCTGGCGGTGAAGCCCCATATGATGAAGGATATGCTTCTCCCCCTGCGGGACACCCTGGCCCGCCGCAAGCCCCTGCTGATCACCATGGCGGCAGGGCTGGAAATCAAACAGATTGAGGAATTCGCCGGCGTCCGGCTTCCCGTCATCCGCATCATGCCCAACACCCCCACTGCCATTGGCAGGGGTGTGATTCCCTATTGCCGCAACGATCTGGTGGACGACGGCACACTGGCGGACTGGCTGGAGGATATGCGCCTGTGCGGCCTGCTGGACGAGCTGGAGGAGCGGCTCATGGATGCTGCCAGCGCCCTGTCCGGCAGCGGCCCTGCCTATATGTACCTGCTGATGGAAGCGCTGGCCGACGGCGCGGTGGCCTGCGGCATTCCCAGGGCCAAAGCCATGGAATACGCCGCCATGACCATGGCGGGCTCCGCTGAAATGTTCCTGGAAACCAAGACCCATCCCGGTGCGCTGAAGGACGCGGTGTGTTCTCCCGGGGGCAGTACCATTGCGGCTGTTCGGGTTCTGGAGCAGCATGGCTTCCGGGGCGCGGCCATGGACTGCGTCATCGCCGCCTATAACCGGAATAAGGAATTGGGAAAATAAACAAGGGCCGGCTTTCGCCGGCCCTTTCCATATGTAGATTATACGCCCGAGAATGCGGAGAAGCCGCCGTCAATGGGCAGTACCACGCCGGTGATAAAGCCCGCCGCGTTGTCATCCAGCAGGAACAGCAATCCGCCTGCCAAATCCTCGGTCTTGCCGAAGCGGCCCATGGGCGTCCCGGCCAGAATCTTCCTGGTGCGCTCAGTGGGGGTTCCGTCCTCGTTGAACAGCAGGCTCTGGTTCTGCTTGCTGGCAAAGAAGCCGGGGGCAATGGCGTTGACCCGGATGTTGCATTTGGAGAAGTGAACCGCCAGCCACTGGGTGAAGTTGCTGACCGCCGCCTTCGCGCCGGAATAGGCGGGAATCTTGGTCAGGGGCAGAAATGCGTTCATAGAGGAAATGTTGATGATATTGCCGCCGCCGCTTTTCACCATATGCTTGGCGAAGGCCTGGGTGGGAATCAAGGTACCGTTGTAATTTAGGTCAAAGACCATGTTCACTCCATCGTCGTCCAGATCAAAGAAGGTTTTGATGTTCTCCTTATCCAAATCGCCGGGTTCATAGTACTCCTTGTCGGTCTGGGCCCGGGGATTGTTGCCTCCCGCGCCGTTGAGCAGGATGTCACAGGGGCCGAAATCCGCAAGTACCTGGTCGGCGATCCGCTCCATGTCCTCCCGAATCAGCACGTTGCCCTTGTAGGCCTTGGCAATGCCGCCCTCGGCGTTGATCTCCGCCGCGTACTGGAGAATGGCGGCGTCAGAACGGTTGACCAGGGCCACCTTGGCTCCGGCCCGGGCCAGCACCTTGGCCAGGTAACTGCACAGCACGCCTCCCGCTCCGGTGACCACGGCGACCTTGCCGCTGAGATACGTCTGCAATACATTTTTCTCCATGGTAAAAAACTCCTTTTTTCCTATATCTTTTTTTCATTATAACGCGCCTGGGCCGAAAGCGCAAGGCAGCGGGAGAAGTTTTGGGAAATCGCCGGAAACAGTATTGTTTTTTTGGATAAACTGCTGTATAATGAGGAAAACATTCTCTGTAGGAGGGCACTATGGAATATACCGTTTTGGGAAAAACCGGTCTGAAAATCTCCCGCATGGGCTTTGGCGGCATTCCCATCCAGCGTATTGACGCAGAGGGCACCAAGGTCTTAATGCACCAGCTCCAGGCAGCCGGTGTGAACTTTATCGATACCGCCCGGGGCTACACCGTCAGCGAGGAATACCTGGGCTATGCGCTGGAAGGCATCCGGGACAGCTTTGTCCTTGCCACCAAAAGTATGTCCCGCACCCGGGACGCCATGGCGGCGGATATTGACATCAGTCTGAAGAATCTGCGCACCGACTACATCGACCTATATCAGATCCATAACGTCACTCCCGAGCAGCTGCAGCAGGTTGTGTCCCCCGGCGGAGCGCTGGAGGCCCTGCTGGAGGCCAAGGCCGCCGGAAAAATCGGTCATATTGGCGTGACCGCCCATTCTATGGACACCTTCCGCATGGTGCTGGATATGGATTGGGTAGAGACGGTGATGTTTCCCTACAACATTGTGGAAAGTCAGGGCACCGAGCTGATTCACCGCTGCGCCGAAAAGAACATCGGCTTTATCTGCATGAAGCCCCTGGCCGGCGGCGCCATTGAGGATGCCACCCTGGCGCTGCGCTATGTCCGCAGCAATCCGGACGTGACCGTAGTCATTCCCGGTATGGCTGACCCCAAAGAGCTATCCCAGAACATCGCCGCCGTCTCCGACACCTCCCCTCTCAGTGCCCAGGAGCAGGAAAAGCTTCAGCAGATTCGGGATTCCCTGGGCACCCAGTTTTGCCGCCGGTGCAACTATTGCCAGCCCTGTACTGCGGGAATCAGCATTTCCAGCTGTTTCCTGTTTGACGGCTATCTGCAACGCTACGGTCTGGCAGACTGGGCCAAGCAGCGCTATGCCTCCATGGATACGCACGCCTCCGACTGCATCGGCTGCGGCGCCTGCGAAGGCCGCTGCCCCTACCACCTGCCCATCCGGGACATGCTGAAAAAGGTTGCCCAGCGATTTGGGGAATAAATAATAAAACCCCGCTAAGGAGCGGTGCTCATAAGACAGTTAATAGCCACAGTAGTTTGCGCTGCTGTGGCTATTCTTGTATTTTGTCCCGTTATGTGATAATATGGAGCCAAAGGGATTGATAAATTGGAATTTGGCGGTTAGCCCCTTGCCTCTCCCTATGGGAGAGGTGCCCCCTATGGGGGCGGAGAGGGCCCTCTCAGTCACGGCTAACGCCGTGCCAGCTCCCCCAACGGGGGAGCCAAGGCTGCTGCGCAATTAATTGCAATTTGTACCGCCGTAACGATACCGAGCAGTACCCAATGGTGTAACGATGACCACCCAGCCTGGGCACGCATTGTCAGCGGCGACTCGCCGCCAAA
>CAMEWZ010000083.1 GCA_945946745.1 uncultured Clostridia bacterium
AGGCCGCCAAGAAGGCTGACCGGGTCGCCGCCGAGGGCGTGGCCTACGCCACCGTAGTGGACGGCGTGGGTGTGGTCATCGAGGTCAACTCCGAGACCGACTTCGCCGCCAAGACCGACGCTTTTATGGATCTGGTGAAGAACCTGGCCACCATCGTCGCCACCGACAACCCCGCCGATGTGGATGCTCTGAAGACCTGCAAGTACCCCGGCACCGACTTGACCGTCACCGAGATCATGCAGGAGAAGGTTATGTCCATCGGTGAGAACATGCAGATCCGCCGCTTTGCCCGCTTCCCCGAGAACACCTCCGTCGCCTACGTTCACGCCGGCGGCACCCACGGCGTTCTGGTGAACCTGGCTGTGGAGGGCGGCATCGACGCCACCGAGATCGGCAAGAACGTAGCCATGCAGATCGCCGCCATGAGCCCCAAGTACTGGGACAAGTCCCTGGTGCCCCAGGCTGACGTGGATCACGAGCTGCAGGTGCAGGTCGCTCTGATGGACAACGACCCCAAGATGGCCAACAAGCCCGCTCAGATCAAGGAGAAGATCGCTGCCGGCAAGATCAACGCTTTCTTCAAGGAGAGCTGCCTGCTGCAGCAGGACTTCGTCCGCTCCGACCTGTTCCAGGGCTCCGTGGAAGGCTACATCGCCGACGCTGCCAAGAAGCTAGGCGGCAAGGTCACCTTTGTGGACGCCATCCACTACGTCAAGGGCGAGGGCATTGAGAAGAAGGTTGACGATTTCGCCGCGGAAGTCGCCGCCCAGATCGCCGGTGCTCAGAAGTAATTTCCCGCAATTAGCGACTCCCCAGCCAAATGGCTGGGGAGTTCTTTTGTATCCGTTGACAGTTAAGGCGTCCCTTCGGGACATTTAAAAAAGCTGTTAAAAGCCGGTTTTCTCCATTCAGCAAGCCGGAAATACCAATGGTGTCGCGCGCCACAGTAGGGCGGCTTGCCCTCAAGCCGCCGCGCATGGACTCCTTTTATCCAGAATTGGTAAAAACACGCAATTCGCAATTGGAATGCCTTTCGGCATTGTGACGCTGTCACATCACCGGCGGCTTGAGGGCAAGCCGCCCTACGTAATCCGCCTATAGCCGCTGCGATAACCACAACTTTCCATTGTCAACTGTCAACCGCCCCCGCCGCGCTCTGCCCATGCTCTGCCCGGTATTGATACCCCTTCTCCATCAGCTCCCGGTAGAATACCCCCAAAACGCCAGTATAATCCCCATTCCAGGGCTTGTTCTTCCCGCAGTAATGGATGACCACGCTGTTTTGCCGCACCCAGTCCAAATCCACCCGCTCCCGGGGATGATTGCCGTTGTAAAACGCCAAAATCCGGTCGCTGAGATTGTAGCGCATGGTGTCCGCCAGCTTCACCTTGTCGCCGTACAGGGCCGTCAGAATGTCTTGATCCGGCAGAATCAAGGCGTACTTGCGTTCGTTGGTATAGTCCCGGATGTCCTCTAAGCGCACATTTTCCCGGAGGGCTGGCAGGTTCAGCAGCAGCACCCCTGTATTAATGTAAGAAACCGCCTTCTCCGAGTGGAGCCGGGCCTGGTTGATTTTGGTCAGCAGCTCCCGGGTATGGGTGCAGCCGATGTAATAGTTCCCCGCAAAATCCGTCTCATACAGTTCTTTCAGCGGATTGATGATAACAGTGTCCACATCCAGATAGAGGATCCGTTCCAAAGTCTCCGGCAGCAGCAAATGCGCCGCCAGCCGGTAATAGATCTGCTTCGGATAGCGGCTGGTCTCGGGAAAGCCGTCAAACAGCGTTTCCGGCACCCGAATAAAGTGGAAGTCCACCGTCCCTAAAAAGTCCCGCCCCAGGGCATCGATCTCCGGCTGCGCAAAATCCGAGTGGAGCACATAGGCGTCATAGTGCCCATAGCCGCCGCTGCGGGCAATGGAGGTCAGGCAGCTGACAAACAAAGACAAAAATTTCCGGTTGACACAGAACAGCAGATTCAGCGTTTCTTCTGGTTTCCTTTTTTCCATAATGACCGTCCTTTAAATAGGCTTTTTCCTATATTTTAGCGCCAAAGCAGGAAAATGTCTACCAATGGGCGCGTCATTTCACACAATGTTCATTTCTTTTCCCGACTTGACATTTCCTCCGGAAACGAGTACACTTTGAACAAACACCACAGGAGGTAGCATATGGCATCCAAAGTTTATTTTACCAATTTCTGCACCGGCACAACCGAAAACCTGCCCCAGAAGCTGGCCCGTCTGATTATGACTGCCGGCATGGATCAGATTGATTTTAAGGATAAGTTCGTGGCCATCAAGATCCACTTCGGCGAGCTGGGCAACATGGCCTATCTGCGCCCCGGCTATGCCCGGGTGCTGGTGGACATCATCAAGGATCTGGGCGGCAAGCCCTTCCTCACCGACGCCAACACCATGTACGTCGGCTCCCGAAAAAACGCCCTGGATCATCTGGAAACCGCCTATTTAAACGGCTTCACCCCCTACTCCACCGGCTGCCATGTAATCATCGCCGACGGCCTGAAGGGCACCGACGATGTGGACGTGCCTGTGGTGGGCGGCGAATATGTCCAGTCCGCCAAGATTGGCCGGGCCATTATGGACGCGGACATCGTCATCTCCCTAACCCATTTCAAGGGCCACGAGGAAACCGGCTTCGGCGGCACGCTGAAAAACCTGGGTATGGGTTCCGGCTCCAACGCCGGCAAACGGGAAATGCACTGCGATGGCCGCCCCGTGGTGGACGCGGACAAGTGTGTCGGCTGCGGCACCTGTGCAAAATACTGCGCCCACAACGGCCCCAAGCTGGAAAACGGCAAAATGCACATCGACTGGACAGCCTGCATGGGCTGCGGCCGCTGTATGGATGTCTGCCCGGTGAAGGCCATCCACGCCGCCTACGCCCAGTCCGCCACCATCCTCAACTGCAAGATCGCCGAGTACACCAAAGCGGTGCTGGACGGCCGTCCCAATTTCCATATCAGCCTGGTGCGGGATGTCAGCCCCTACTGCGACTGCCATCCGGAAAACGACATTCCCATTGTCCCCGACGTGGGCATGTTCGCCTCCTTCGACCCGGTGGCTCTGGATCTGGCCTGCGCCGACGCGGTGAACGCCCAGTCCGTCATGCCCGGCTCCAAGCTGGCAAGCGCCAACCGTCCCGATCTGGACAACCTGACCGCCCCCTTCCCCCACACCAACTGGCGCAGCCAGATCACCCACGGCAAAAAGATCGGCCTGGGTGAGGACAGCTACGAGTTGATTACCATCTGATTCTCTCTCCCTTTTATGATCTCCCGGGGCGTGGAAAGCGCCTCGGGATTTTCTTGACATTTTCTTGTGCATACTATATAATGACTTTGTATATGGTTTTCCTGTTTTGTGGAAAACAGAAAATTCCCATAAGGAGTGAGCCTATGAAAAAGAACCCCGTCACCATCGACCCCAACCTGAAAAACGGCTACATCCCCGCGCCCTATGTTCTGGAAGAGGGCGAGCACATCAACGACTTCTACCTGGAGCCTGTGCTGTTCCACAACGAGAACGGCCCCACCATCGGCGTTACCACCTGCGGCGTCATCGTGCAGGATGGTCTATATTTCAAGGATATGGACAACGATGGTGTCCTGTCCCCCTATGAGGACTGGCGGCTGGACAACGAGACCCGTGCCAAGGACATGGTGGCCCACCTGCCCCTAAAGCAGCAGGCCGGTCTGGTGCTGAATACCCTGTGGAACACTCCTTTGTCCATGACCCGGGAGGGCGCCAAGGACGAAAACGGCAACATCGTCCCCAGCAAGATTTTCAAGCGGTATGATCCCAGTGAGCCCATCCCCAAGGGCATCCTCCCCGGCCTGGACAACCGGGTGGACGATGGCCAGGTGCTGGAGCAGAAGCTGACCGCCGGTGTGTATCGTGGCGAAATGCGGGCCGAGGCCGGTGTGGCCGCCCTGTACCAGAACCTGGGCACCCAGTATGTGGAGTATGAAGCCTGCCAGGGCGGCGTAGCCATTCCATACTCCCTGCACACCAACCCCATCAACATCGGCTACCCCGACTTTCTGGGCATGGGCGCCGCCTGCCTGGGCGATGGAAACTTCGACATGGTCTATGAAATGGCCGAAACTGACCGGAAGATGATGAGCGCCTGCGGCCTCAACATCATGTACGGCCCCCAGGTGGACGTTTCTACCGATCCCCGCTGGCCCCGGAACTCCGGCACCTACGGCGAGCGGCCCGAAATCACCGCCGGCATCACCCGGGAGCTGGTTCGCGGCTATCAGAACGGCGAGGACGGTCTGAAGAAAGGCTCCATCGTTCTGACCGTGAAGCACTTCCCCGGCGACGGCCCTGCCGAAAACGGCTTTGAGCCTCACCTGCCCATCGGCCAGTGGCGGCTGTATCCCACGGAAGGCTCCATGGAGAAATACCACCTGCCCCCCTTCCAGGCCGCCTTTGACATGAAGGCCTCCGCCATCATGCCCGACTACTCCCGGGTGGGCACCGACGGCCGCAGCAAACCCCAGTATTACCGCGGCAAGCTGACCTCCACCGAGCAGGTTGGCTCCACCTACTCCAAGGAGTTGATTACCGACCTGGCCCGGGATACCATGGGCTTCACCGGCTACGTCAACTCCGACTCCGGCATCACCACCACCCAGATCTACGGTGTGGAAAACCTGAGCGTGCCGGAGCGCTATGCCAAGGCCATCTCCGCCGGTACCGATGTCATCGGCGGCAACTATGACGCGGAGAACATCGTCAAGGCCGTGGAGGAGGGCTTCCTGCCCAAGGCCGACCTGGATCGGGCCAACTACCGCCGGCTGCTGGCCATGTTCCAGCAGGGCCGTGTGGACAACCCCTACCTAGATCCCGATGAAGCCGACCGTGTCCGGGCGGAGAACTTTGAAGGCGCCAAGAAGGCGGCTTACAAGGCCTGCCAGAAGGAAGTCGTCCTGGCCAAGAACCACGGCGGCGTGCTGCCCATGGTGAAGGGCAAGAAGGTCTATATCGCGGTCTTCTCCGGCGAGGACGCAGGCGCTGCCCTGGCCCAGATGATGGGCGCTGGCGTGGCCGGCGAGGATGACAACAAAAAGCTCCGTGCCCAGCTGGCCGAGCTGCTGAAGGCCAAGGGCTACGAGATCGTGGACACCCCCGAGGAATGCGACTACGCCTACCTGCATGTATGGCCCAAGCAGAATAACATCGTCTTTATCCAGCGGGCCATGCCCGTGCTGGAGCTGGTGGACAACGTGCTCTATGAGGAGCGGGAAGTCAACAAGAGCCAGAAGAAGACCGGCAAGATGATCCCCATCTCCACCCTCCGGGGCGTGGGACAGATCCCCGAAATCGCCGAGAAGGTGCACGCCCACGGCGGCAAGGTCATTGCCACCTGCGTGGTTTGCAACCCCTGGATCCTGGACAAGCTGGAACCCTACTGCGACGGTCTGACCTTCCAGTACACCGTCTCCCCCGTGGCCATGGGCAACGCCCTGGGCGCCCAGATGGACGTCCTGTCCGGTGAATTCAATCCCACCGGCAAGATGAGCCTGACCATGGTTTCCTCCATGGATGTCATCGCCATCACCGAGAAGGAGATTGACGGTGTCGTCCGGGAAGTCTGCGCCTCCCCCAACGATGTGCCCGGCTATGACAAGGATCAGTACATCGATCCCGCCATCCTGGCCAAGGTCAAGGGCGGCAGCTACGCCTACTGCGACGCCGACGGCAACTACTACCGTTCCGGCTTCGGTCTGCATTACTAATCCCCGCGCTTTTCTACAGCCGCCCGCCCCAAAAGGACGGGCGGCTGAAAATGTTACAATTCCTCCACATTTTTCCCAGCCGCTTCTGCTATACTGTAGCAAACAACCATCCAAGGAGGAAGAAACATGTTGGATTTGATCGTACTGCTGCTGTGCTGCTGGCTGGGCTGGAAGGTCATCAAGCTGGCGCTCAAGACTGCCTGGGGTTTGACCAAAATTGCCGCGTCCATTCTTCTGGCCCTGGCGGTGCCAATGCTCATCGGGTGCCTGCTGTTCGCGGGAGGAATTGTGCTGCTGGTACCGGTAGCTATGCTGGCCATCGCCTTCGGCCTGCTGAAAGCCTGCGTATAAGACCCGCAAAAAACCAGGGCGACCGGAAAACCGGCCGCCCTGGTTTTTGGGGGTTATTCGATTTCCAACTGCCGGGAGGCGGGCAAAACGCTGGCCTTCTTGGGCAGGTTCAAGGTCAGCACGCCATTGTCGTACTTGGCCTTGATGTTGTCCGCGTCCACAGCGGACAGATCAAACCGGCGGCTGTAGGTGCCGTAGGAGCGCTCCACCCGGACGATCCGATCCTGGTTGTCCTTCTGCTCCACCTTGGAATGGCGCTCCGCTTGAATGGTCAAGGTGTCGCCGTTGACATCCAGGTGGATGTCCTTCTTGTCGAAGCCGGGCAGGTCGGCCTCCAGCAGGTAATGGTCGCCCTCATCGGTGATATCCGTCTTGAATTCGGCCAGATCCTTGCCGCCGAAGAAGCCGTCAAAGGGTGCGCCGAAGAAGCCGCGCTCCAGCTTTTCCATCTCCCGGAAGGGATCATAGTAGTTGGTGGGATAACCGTTATTTCTGCGAGTCAGTTCAAACATAATACATACCTCCAAAATACAAATCCATTGTTCGCCAGTTCCTGTTTGCGCCTTTGGTTTCTGGCTGTTGCCAGGCGCTTGCTTTCCTTGCTTTGGGAACCATCTCTTTTCTTTTTTCTACGAACACTATAATCCCCAAAATCGCAGTTTCTGTGAAATCGGGATGAACAAATTGTAAATATTAGCACTCCGAGCTATAGAGTGCTAAAACCTGGGCCAACAAAAACCCGGCACCGCGCGGTGCCGGGCTATCCGTGTGTCAAAAAAGCTTCGCAGAATTTGCCGCTTCTGTGGCAAACCCATTCAAAT
>CAMEWZ010000084.1 GCA_945946745.1 uncultured Clostridia bacterium
CCATGCTGGGGAACTGATCCGCCATCACCGGGGTCACGCCCCAGCTCATGGACAGCCGCCGCCAGATTTTCCGGTTGGTGGTCATGCCCAGGATATTCACCGGGGTACGGAACCGGCTGACCAGCATAGCGGTGTTGCCGGAAACGGAGCAGACCACGATGCCCTTGGCGTTGACATCCAGAGCCATGGAGCAGACCGCGTGGGAGATGCAGTCCAGATTGTTCTTGCCCACATACTCGGTGGCCCGGAACCGGCTGATATAGCCGGTGTGCTGCTCGGTGTACTCCGCAATCTGGGCCATGGCTTTCACTGCCTCCACCGGGTATTTACCGGCGGCCGACTCACCGGAGAGCATCACACAAGAGGTGCCGTCGTATACCGCGTTGGCCACGTCCGAGATCTCGGCACGGGTGGGACGGGGGTTGTAAATCATGGATTCCAGCATTTCCGTGGCGGTGATGACCCGCTTGCCCAGCATCCGGCACTTCCGGGTCAGCTTCTTCTGAACGGCGGGCACCTCCACAAAGGGGATCTCCACGCCCAGATCGCCCCGGGCGATCATGATACCACCGCAGGCGGAGCAGATATCCTCCACATTGTCCACACCGGACTGATTTTCAATCTTGGCTACGATCTCAATGTCGCTGCCGCCGTTGGCGTCCAGAAGGGCCTGGATATCCAGCACATCCTGCTTGCAGGAGACAAAGGAGGCGGCAATGAAATCCACATCGTGGGCGATGCCGAACAGAATGTCGGATTTGTCCTGCTCGCTCAAATAGGGGCCGGACATAACCTTATTGGGGAAGGACATACTCTTGCGGTTGCTTAAGGTTCCTCCCACCAGGCACTTGCAGTGGATTTCGCTGCCGGAAATCTCCTCGACCCGGAACTGAACCATGCCGTTGTTCACGGTGACGGTGTCCCCGGGCTTCAAATCCTTGTTGAGGTTCTTGTAATTCACGCTGACCCGGGTCTCGTCGCCTTCGACTTCCTCGGTGGTGAAGGTAAAATCCGCGCCCTCCCGGACGGTCACCTTTCCCGCCGCGAAGGTGCGGATGCGGTACTCGGGGCCTTTGGTATCCAGCATAATGGCAATGGGCAGTCCCAGCTTCTGGCGAACCTTTTTGATCAACTCGATCTTCTTTTCATGCTCCGGATAGGTGCCGTGGGAAAAATTCAGCCGGGCCACATTCATACCGGCCAGGCACATTTGGGTCAGTACTTCCTCATTTTCGCTGGCGGGGCCGATGGTGCAGATGATTTTTGTTTTGCGCATAGCGTTGCCTCCTCATTTGTGATGAATACGCTTTTGCTTATTTTACCACAGGCGCTATCTCTCGTCAATCAGGAAAAGCGGATTTCCACCCCATAATGCCGCAGCCAGAAATCCAGCTGGAGGAAGTAGGCCATGGTCTGGGGACGGCGCATCAGCTGGCCGTACCAGGGCCAGGGACTTTCGTCGTTCAGCAGCCCTGCCGCGGTTTCCCGGTTTACCAGCTGCCACAGCGGGGCATCCGTGCGCAGCAATTGGGCAAACCGCTCCCCTACCAGCGCTTCGTAGCGCGGGTCAAAGGTTTTGGGATAGGGGCTTTTCTTCCGGGTGCGGATTTCCTCCGGCAGCAGTCCGGTAACCGCCTGGCGCAGCAGCCCCTTTTCCCTGCCTTGATAATCCTTGAATTCCCAGGGGACGCCATACAGGTACTCCGCAATCCGGTAATCGCAGAAGGGCACCCGAACCTCCAGGCCGTGGTACATGCTCATGCGATCCTTCCGATCCAGAAGGGTCTGCATAAACCAGCGGAAATTCAAATTCACCATTTCCTTCATCCGCCGTTCCGTTTGCGGCGTACCAGGCAGAATGTCACTTTCCCGGCAGGTTGTTTCATAGGCATCCATGACGAATTCCTCCGACTTTCCGGAAAACGCCGGGGACAAAAGTGCCGCCCGCTGCCGGGTGTTTTGTGCCCAGGGGAAGCCTGCCCGCGCCCGGATCTCCGGATCCCGATACCAGGGGTAGCCCCCGAAAATCTCGTCGGCGCACTCCCCGGACAGGGCGACCTTTACCTCCCGGCGAATCTGGCCGCAGAAGGCCAGCAGGGAAAAATCCACATCCGCCATACCGGGAAGATCCCGGGCGATGGTGGCGTCCTCCAGCGCGTCCACCAGCTCCTCCGGCGAGAGAATCGTCCAGTGCGGCTCCACCGCTTCCGCGTCCTGCATGAGGCGGATGTAATCACTGTCGGAATTTGGCTGAAATTTGCTGGAACGGAAGTATTTCTGATTGTCCCGGTAATCCACTGAGAAGGTTTTCAGCCGTTCCCCCCGGGAAGCACATTCTCTGGCGCAGACAGCGGTGATGATGCTGGAATCCAGACCGCCGGACAGGAAGGTTCCGATGGGAACATCAGAAACCATCTGCCGCCGGATGGCGTCCGTCACCAAAAAACGCACCCGCTCCACCGTTTCCGCGAAATCCTCCCGATGCTCCCGGTCACGTAGCTTCCAGTAGCGGCGAGGGGCCAGCCTGCCCTCCTCGAAATAGGCCCGGCAGCCTGGTTCCAGCTCCTGGATGCCCTGGAATACCCCGCTGCCTGGCAGGCGTCCCGGCCCCAGCATCAGAATTTGGGCGGCGCCCTCCCCGTCCAGTCTGGCGCGGAATCCGGGATAGGACAAAATGGTTTTTATCTCCGAGGCAAATAGCAGCCCGCCCTGGTGGAGGGCGTAAAACAGGGGCTTTACCCCGATCCGATCCCGGGCCAAAAACAGCCGTTTTTGGCCGCACTCCCAGACGCCAAAGGCGAAAATGCCGTTGAACCGGTCTACGCAGTCCTCACCGAACTCCGCATAGGCGTGCAGCACGACCTCGGTGTCGGAATGCCCCAAAAAGCGGTGGCCTTTGGATTCCAGCTCCTGGCGAAGCTCCGCCGTGTTGTAAAGCTCCCCGTTGTATACCAGCCAATACCGCTCCCCTGCCCAGGAAAGCGCCATGGGCTGGCAGCCGCCCTCCGGGTCGATGATGGCCAGGCGGGTATGAAGCAAAGTGGTATCCGATTCCCGAACAAAACGGGCATCATCCGGCCCCCGGCGGCGCATGGTATGCAGCAGCGTGTGCAGCGTTGTCTCTTCCGCCGGAAGACCTACGATTCCGCAAATCGCGCACATTACGATCACATCCCTTCATCCTCCTATTCTATGTATGTACCGGCAGGAAATGTGCATACTAATGCCGGTGATGAATATGAAAAGCAGCAAAGAAATCCTCTCCTCCCTGCTGAAAACCACCCAGATGGGGCAAGTGGGCATCCGTAGTGTGCTGGACACCAGTATGCGCCCGGGACTGCGCAAGGCTCTGGAATCCCAGCTCCAGGAATACGATTCCATTGAAACGGAGGCCCATTCCATCGCCACGCAGCGGGGCTGGGAGATGGAGGAGCTGGATCCGGCGGTGCGGTTTATGGCGGATATGATGACCCGGGTAAAGCTCAACGGGCGCAATACCGATTCCAAAATCGCCGGAATGATGATCCAGGGCAACACCAAGGGCATGATTAAGGGACTGAAAAACATACACCAGTTTGCCCAGACGGACGAACAGATTTCCATTCTGTCCCAAAAGCTTCTGGACTGCGAAACGGCCAATATCCGGCAGATGCAAGGGTTTTTGTAAGTGGACAGTTGACAGTTGTACGTTCTGGGGGACTGTGCAAGACACAGTCCCTTCTGTAAATTGGGGCTGATGCATCGTATCCATTTTATTCATCCCGAAGGGATACCGCAACTGTCAACTTTCAACTGTCAATTGTCAACTGAACACACCCGAACCTTTTTGCCTCCAGTCGCATAGACTATTGGACAGCAAGGAAAGGAGTGATTCTATTGCCGGCTACCGGATACATACAGGTTCGTGCCTATACCAGCAACGCCCAGTTTCCCTTAAAGGATGTGGCCATTGTGGTTACCGCCTCGGACGGTACCGCCATTGCCATGCGGGTCACCGACCGCAATGGCCGCATCTCCCCCATCCCGGTGCCTGTGCCGGATAAATCCGAAAGCCAGGCCCCGGATCCCGGAGAGCGGCCCTTTGCCGTGGTCAATCTCTACGCCCGCCGGGACGGCTATGAGCAAATTGAATCGGAGAATTTGCAGGTTTTTGCCGATACCACCACCATCCAGAATCTGGAGATGATCCCATTGGCGGAGCTTCCCGGAAAATGGAACAAAACCGTGATTTTTGACACCCCTCCCCAGAATTTGTAGGAGGAAAGCCATGCCGCAAATAACGCCCTTTATTCCCCAGCGAATCACCGTCCACCTGGGCCCGCCCAATTCGGACGCGGAAAATGTGACCGTCAGCTTTGTGGATTATGTGAAGAATGTAGCCTCCAGCGAAATCTATCCCACCTGGGAGGAAAGCGCCCTGCGGGCCAATATTCTGGCCATTGTCTCCTTCGCGCTGAACCGGGTATACACCGAGTTTTACCGGAGCCGGGGATATGATTTTGATATTACCAATTCCACAGCCTATGACCAGTTTTTTGTCAATGGCAGAAGCTACTTTACCAATGTGGCACAGCTGGTGGATGAACTATTCAACGACTACCTCCGCCGGCCGGGGTTTGTGGAGCCTCTTGCCGCCAAGTTCTGCAACGGCACCACCGCTACCTGCGAGGGACTCAGCCAGTGGGGCAGCCAGAATTTGGCACAGCAGGGGTATAATTCCATCCAAATTCTGAACAGCTACTATGGAAATGTGGAGGTCGTTACTGACGCGCCCATTCAAGGCATCACCAGCTCCTACCCGGGGATTCCCCTGCGCCGGGGCTTTTCCGGCCCCAGTGTGGTGATCGTGCAAAGCGAGCTGAACCGGATCTCCCAAAACTACCCGGCCATTCCCAAGATTTCTCCGGTGGACGGAATCTTCGGCGCCCAGACCGAGGCCGCCGTACGGAAATTCCAGGAGATTTTCAACCTGACGGCGGACGGCATCGTTGGCCCGGCCACCTGGTATGCCCTGGTGCGGTATTATAACGCGGTGACCAGTCTGTCGGAGCTTCGCAGCCAGGGACAGCGTTACTACAGCATTTCCTGGCTCAACACCAATCCTCTATCCCAGGGAGACCGGGGCATCCGGGTGGAGCATCTGCAATACATGCTCAGCATCCTGGCCGCCTATATTCCCCAGATTCCGGATCTGACAATTGACGGAATTTTCGGCCCGGCTACCCGGGAGGCGGTGGTTGCCGCCCAGCAGTGGCTGGGCCTTCCCCAGACCGGTGTGGTCAATGACGAAACCTGGGATGAGATATACAATCAGTTCTCCGGGATTGAGAATACCAGCCTGCGGGATCCGGAGAACTTCCCCTACACCAGCGCCGTCATCGGCCAGAATTCCCCCAGAGCCCGATTTTCCAGAACCAGCACCATGACCCAGTTCCCCGGCAGCGACCTGCGGGTTGGGAACCAGGATCCGGTGCGCCAGGAGGTGATTCGATGAGACCGCCGGAATCCTTTATCAGTCAGTCCATCCGTAGCCTGCAAACCATGCTGCGGGTCATCGCGGAACGGGATCCATCCTATTTGACTCTGATCCCCGACGGCATCTATGGCCCGGAGACGGTCAGAGCGGTTTCTCTGTTTCAGAGAAAGCACGGCCTGGCAGTAACCGGTATTACCGACCAGGGCACTTGGGAGACCATCGTTGCCGTTTATGAACCGGCCCTGGTGGAGCAGGGACCGGCCCAGCCGGTGCAGATCGTGCTGAATCCCGGCCAGGTGATCCGCAAAGGCGAGTGCAATCCCCATGTGTATCTGGCCCAGGGAATGCTGGTGGTACTGTCCGACCGCTACAGCAGCATTGGCCGCCCCTCTTTAAGTGGGCTGCTGGATGACCCCACTGCCGATTCGCTGGCCTCCTTCCAGCTGCTGACGGGACTGCCTATGACAGGAAATCTGGACAGACACACCTGGAAGCACTTGGCGCTGCACTACCCGCTGGCCGCAAATCTCCACGGAAAAAGCGGCTAATGGAAAAAACGGAAGGATGTTACATTTCTATAAACTTTTCCCAGGAAAATACATCCACTCTTGATAAATGGGGCAGCTCCGTGTTATAATGAGAAAAAGTCATCGCATTCTCACTTTGTCACCTTGGAGGAACCGCATGTTCATCAAAGACTGGAAAAAGGAGATTTTCTCCATTCCCAATTTACTCAGCTTTTTTCGGCTGGCACTGATTCCGGTGTATGCTTACATTTATTTGAACGCCACTCAGACCTATCAATATGTGCTCGCCGGAGCCATCATGGCGGTATCGTGCCTCACGGATATGATCGATGGAAAAATCGCCCGCCGCTATAATATGATTACAACCCTTGGGAAGATTCTGGATCCCCTGGCGGATAAGATCACCCAGTTCACCTTGACGCTGTGCCTGTCCCTGGAGCATCCGGTGCTGATGCCGGTGCTGGCGCTGTTTGTGGTGAAGGAGCTTTTTCAGCTGATTATGGGGATTTTGCATCTGCGCAAGGGGCAGATGCTGCCGGGCGCCTTGATGGCGGGAAAGGTCTGCACCACGGTGCTGTTTGTCAGCTTGATCGCCCTGGTGCTGTTCCCCCGGATCGACCCCATGGCGGTGAACCTCATCGCCTTTGTGGACACAGTCTTTCTGGCGATTTCCTTTGTCAGCTACATTCGCGCGTATTTCGGAAAAAACCGAAAGGTGCAGAATCTGGACACCGAATGAAATAGATAAAATGAATTGCGCGCCGGAAGTTCCGGCGCGCATATATGATCCGATAAAAATGGCAGCGGCTCCATCTGAGCCGCTGCCAGCTTCTGTCCTCTTTCTACGGTCAAACAACGTGTCACAG